>NZ_QSRV01000005.1:3547-125448 GCF_003437235.1 Collinsella sp. TF07-1 | reverse complement strand
ACAGCCGTGGCGGCAAGCGCGGCAGCAGCTCCCGCCGTCCCGGTGACGGCGGTGGCAAGCGCAAGTAACATACGCGTCGCGCGCTAGAGCGAGGCGAACTAAGGGCCCCGAGCAACTACGCTCGGGGCCCTTTTTGTTTGCCGTATCCGATCGCTAGTTCAAATGTGATTTCCTCGGGAATGCATCTAGAGGATGCCGTGGGCCTGTTTCCTGCCATGCGGCAATGGGTCCCATGGGGTGCGCCGTGCATTTTTTGGAGTATTCTGTAGTTCGAGTTGTCTGCATATGATTCGACGTCGCCGACGGTGGTCTTCGGATATCCCTAGCGAGCGTTTTGAGCCAGATTTCGCCGTTTTCCGGAGCAGGGACGCGTTATTCTCGCCATGTCGGGACTTAAAATGATACGGCGCCCTACAGTTTTGCCCACCCGCGGCGGTGCTGGCGCGGTCACGTTGCAGAATACTCCGTTTTTTGCACGGGCCAGGATGGGGTACCTCAGGAGAACACGGCGGTATCCCGTAAATATATACAATCTGTACCGTAATTAATACAAAACGAAGAGGCAGACAGCGTAGGGTGGGTGCATTGGGGTGTTTGGTGCACCAAAACGGGGATCCCACGTACCGTATACTCTGGCTGGATGTGAAAACGGCTTGACGCGTTGCCAGGCGTAGGGGGAGGGTGCCTCGATGGACGTATTCGAAATTGTGTTTAGTCCGACGGGTGGAACGCGGAAGGTGTCTGGCCTTGTGGCCGGGGCGCTGGACAAAAATACCGTTACCGTCGATCTGACCGATAGCGGGCTAGATTTCAGCGCTGTCTCGATGACTGAGGACGACGTGGCCGTAATCTCTGTGCCGGCGTATGCCGGTAGAATCCCGGCTGTGGTGGCTGACCGGTTGGGCATGGTGCGCGGCAACGGGGCTCGGGCTGTTTTGGTTTGTGTATACGGAAACCGCGCGTTTGAGGACACGCTCGTAGAGCTGGAGGACGTTGCGAAGCGCGCCGGATTTAGGGTGGTTGCAGCGGTTTCTGCTATTGCTGAGCATTCCGTTGCTCGTCAGTTTGCTGCTGGGCGACCGGATGCGCAGGATGCGGCGCAGCTCGCAGAGTTTGCGCAGCAAATTCAGCAAAAGCTGTTGACTGAGGATGCATCCGAGCCCTCTATTCCCGGCAATCGTCCTTATAAACAAGCCGGAGGTCACCGCATGGCACCCGAGGCAACAGAGGATTGCGTCTCCTGCGGTGCATGCGCCGCGGCGTGCCCCGTTTGTGCTATCGACAAGGGCGACCCCAAGCGAGCAGCTGGCGAGGCGTGCATCTCCTGCATGCGCTGCATTGCCGTATGTCCGCGAGGCGCTCGCAAGCTTGATCCCAACAAGCTATCCGCTGTTTCCCAGATGCTGAGCAAGGCTTGCGTCGTGCGGAAGGAATGCGAGCTCTTCATCTAGTGCATACGAAATTGGTGCATTGGGGACAGGCTAATCTGCACCAACCTGGTGCAAACAAACCTGTCCCCAACGCACCAGAGTGAGGAGTGCCCCTGGGTGCCGGCAGAAAAGGAACGTCCCTAAGTGCCGCCTAAATACCGTTTATCGAAGAAAAAATACCGCTCACCGGTCATAATGATTGTTCTGGCTTTGGGCTTGTCTACAATAACTCCCGTAAAAAGAAATGCGGAAGGTTACCGAGTCCCTCGGACGTGGGCCTAACCAAAGTCTTTGAACGGGTGTGTCTCTATGGATGCATTCGCTTGATTTTGGTTGGGCTATATTTATGAAGGGACATGCCACCATGGGTTTCTTTTCTCGCCTGATGGGCGGTTCGGATGAGCAGAAGACTGCAGCTTCCGAGTTCGAAATCCTCGCTCCCGTTTCCGGCGAGCTTGTTCATCTAGAAAATACCAATGACCCCGCTTTTAGCAGCCGTGCCGTGGGCGATGGCGTTGCCGTGGTTCCCCAAGAGGGAACGGTGTGCGCTCCTGTTTCCGGCACCGTCGCGGCGCTGTTCCCGACCGAGCATGCACTGGGCATCATGTCCGACGACAGCTCTGCTCAGGTGATGCTGCATATCGGAATCGACACTGTTAAACTTGAGGGCAAGGGCTTCCATGCGCTTGTTGCCCAGGGTGACCATGTCGACGCGGGCCAGCCCCTCGTCGAGGTCGATTTCGACGCGGTCCGCGCCGCCGGCTTCGATCCCACGGTCTTCGTTATCGTGTGCGAGCGTTCGGAGAACTCGACTCTTCGTGAGCACGCTTCCGGCCCTGTTGCTGTTAAAGAGCCTGTCGTCTGGCTTTCCGAGTAAATTCTTGTGGTGGGTACCGTGGTTATCAAGCGAGTTTTCAACAACAACGTCGCAATGGTCACTTCGGACGATGGCTCTGAGCTCATCGTCATCGGTCGAGGCCTCTGCTTTGGCCGTCATGCCGGCGATGCCATCGACGAGGCATCGGTCGAAAAGACCTACGCGTTGCAGGAGGGAACTTCTCAGGATTCGCGTACGATTGACCGCTTGGCACATCTTTTAGAGTCCATCCCCACCGTCAACCTCGTGATTTCCGAGGACATCGTTCAGATGCTTCGTCGAGAGCTCAATGTTGATATCAACGACAAGATTCTCATTGCTCTCGCAGACCATATCAGCCTTGCTTTGGAGCGCGAGCGCAAGGGCGTCCCCTGCGAGAATCCGTTGCTGCTCGAGATCCAGCAGTTCTATCGCAAGGAGTATGCGCTTGCGGGCCGTGCGCTGCAGATTGTCAAGGAGTATATGGGCATCCAGATGAGCGAAGAAGAGCAGGGTTTTATTACGCTGCATATCGTCAACGCCACCATGCCGCAACGCTCCGACCGTCTCATCATCTCGGTCCAGCTTGTTCGCGACGTGCTTGCGATTGTTTCCGAGCGCTATGCTACGACCCTCGATGACACCTCGCTGCCCTATGAGCGTTTCGTCCGCCACCTGCAGTTTTTCGCACAGCGGGCGCTTGACCCCGCGGCCGGGCAGATCAATGGCGACGCGCTGTTCCGTATCGATGAAACGGCGTATCCGAGGGCGTTCTCGTGTGCGGAGTCAATTGCCGACCACTTAGCGTCTACCTATAACGTTGTCGTTACCGATGCCGAGAAGAGTTATCTCGCATATCACATTGTTAACCTGCTTGGAGAACCTGGTCTCTAGGCATAACGTGCCCACACATCGATTGATATAAGGCAAGGCTCACGGTCTTGTCCAGGGCACATCTGTCTTAATTTGCGGAAAAGGAAGGGGAGTACCGCTATGACCGCAAAAAAGAAGTTCAATTTCAAAGCGCCGTTGGAGGTGTTCGCGAAGTCAATCGTTCAGCCGATGATGTATCTCTCGGTTGCCGGCATTCTGCTCATCGTGGGCATTATTCTGACCAACAAGACCATCTGCGCCGTGATCCCTGTGCTGGGCTCCGGTCCGTTCCAGCTTGTGGGCGCCGTTGTCTATCAGTCGCTGATGTTTATCATCAACAACCTCTCGATTCTGTTCTGCGTGGGCATCGCCGGCGCCATGGCAAAGAAGAACAAGGGCCATGCTTCGCTGATTGCCCTGATGTCGTTCTTCCTGTTCCTGCAGGCTAACAACATCGTGCTCAACGCCACCGGCTCTCTTGCCGAAGCGAGCGGCATGCTCGGTCTTACCGGAACCGGCCAGAGCACCGTTATGGGCATTCAGGTGCTCGATACCGGCGTGTTTGGCGGCATCATTCTTGGTTGCATCACCGGTGCCGTGTTCAACAAGTACTCGAACAAGCAGTTCCCCATTGCCCTTTCGATGTTCTCGGGCGTTCGCTTCCCGTTCCTGATCATGATCATCATCTCCTGGATCATGGGCGCTGGCTTCTGCATCGTTTGGCCTCCGGTTCAGGGCGCCATCTCCTCCGTTGCCGGCATCATTAAGGAGTCGGGCAACATCGGTCTGTTTATCTACGGCATGCTCAACAAGCTGCTCGTTCCCACCGGCCTGCACCACCTCATCTACACCCCGTTCCAGTTCTCCGATGTGGGCGGCACCCTTACGCTGGGTGATCAGGTTATCGCCGGCGCCTATCCCATCCGTGTTGCCGAGATGGCGATGACGGGCCAGCCCTTCTCCGATAGCACCTACTTCAACAGCTACACCTTCAACAACCTGTGGCCCTACATCGGTATCGGTCTCGCCTTTATCTTCACCGCTTACAAGGGGAACAAGGATAAGACCAAGGCCGTTATCATCCCGCTGATCATCACCGCCGTGCTCTCCTGCGTGACCGAGCCCATGGACTTCCTCTTTGTCTTTGCCGCTCCCGTGCTCTTTGTCGTTCACTCGATTCTTTCCGGCATCTTCCTGGTTCTGCTCAAGGTCCTCTCCGTGCCCGCTTCGACTGCAGGCGGCATCATCAACATCGTGGTTTCCAACCTGGTCCTCGGTGTCGACAAGACCAACTGGCCGGTTATGCTGGTGCTTGGAGTCGTCAACGCCGCTCTGTACTTCTTCCTCTTCACCTTCCTTATTAAGAAGCTCAACCTCCACACGCCTGGTCGCGAGGAAGAGTCCGAGCTTGCTGAGTCCGTTGCCGAGGGCGAGGCCGCCGCGTCTGTCGCGGTGAAGCAGGGCGCTGTTGCCGCGGCCCCCGCAGAGGGCGTCGATGCAGGTATTGCCGACCTGGTCGCAGGTCTTGGTGGCAAGGACAACATCGAGGAGCTCGAGAACTGCTTTACGCGTCTCCGCGTGAACGTTAAGAACCCGGACCTCATCAATGAGGACCTCATCAACCACGTGCCCAACAGCGGCATCAACCGCAACGGCAATAATATCCAGATCATCTTTGGCATGAAGGTCGCCGAGATGCGCGACAAGGTCGAAAACGCAATTGAGAAGGAGCAGTAAACAATGATCATTACTCTGTGTGGTGGCGGATCCACCTTTACCCCCGGCATCGTCAAGTCCATCGCTCTGCGCAAGGACGAGCTCGACGTTGACGAGATTCGTCTGTACGACATCAACGAGGAGCGCCAGCGCAAGATCGGCGTGCTCGTGGACTGGATTTTGCACGAGGACCTTGGCCTGGACATCAAGCTCACGGTGACCACCGACAAGGAGACTGCCTTTACGGACGCGAGCTTCGTGTTTGCCCAGATGCGCGTGGGCGGCTATGCCATGCGCGAGCAGGACGAGAAGATTCCGCTGCGTCACGGCTGCGTGGGCCAGGAGACCTGCGGTTGCGGCGGCCTTGCCTACGGCATGCGCACCATCTTCCCCATGGTCGAGCTGATCGATGACGTTGAGAAGTACGCCAAGAAGGACTACTGGATTCTCAACTACTCCAACCCTGCTGCCATCGTGTCCGAGGGCTGCCGCGTGCTGCGTCCCAACGCTCGCATCATCAACATCTGCGACATGCCGATCGCGATCATCGACGTGGTTTGCGCCGCACTCGATATCGACAAGAAGGATGTCGAGTACGATTACTTTGGCCTCAACCACTTTGGTTGGTTCACCTCGATCCGCCACAAGGGCGAGGAGGTGCTCCCGCAGCTGCGCGAGTACATCAAGGAGCACGAGATTCTGCTGCCCGACTCCTACCTCAAGGGCATGGGCTCGCTCATGGCAAAGAAGCCCGAGGAGGCCACTGACGAGCACCCCGAGCAGAACCGCCACACCAAGGGCAGCTGGTACTACGTCTGGAAGGGCGAGTACGAGATCATGGAGTGCTTCCCGGAGTACCTGCCTAACACGTATCTGAACTACTACCTGCAGCAGAAGGAGTTCGTCGAGCATTCCAACCCCGAGCGCACCCGTGCTAACGAGGTTGAGGAGACGCGCGAGAAGAACCTCTTCGACGGCATCGACCACTACGAGAAGACCGGCGAGATCGACGAGAGTACGTTCTATGCGGGCAGCCACGGCGACTGGATTGCCGACCTGGCCATCGCTCTGAAGAACGATACCAAGCAGCGCTTCCTGGTCATTTGCGAGAACAAGGGCGCTATCCCCAACATGCCCTACGACGCCATGGTCGAGCTGCCTGCCTACATTGGCAAGAACGGCCCCGAGGTCATCAGCCGTGACAACATTCCTCTGTTCCAGCAGGGTCTTATGATGCAGCAGCTGAACTCCGAGAAGCTCGTGGTCGAGGCCACGATCGAGGGTTCGTACGAGAAGGCGCTCAAGGCCTTTACGCTCAACAAGACCGTGCCTTCGATGAAGGTCGCCAAGGAAGTTCTCGACGACATGATCGAGGCCAACAAGGGTTACTGGCCCGAGCTTAAGTAAAAGCAACAGGGTCGCTGGCCGCATACCTGGAGCAATGCCCCGTCCACGTGATTGCGTGGGCGGGGCATTGTCATTTGGTAACGCGTTTTACCAAATATGGCATTTATCTGCGTTAATGTTCTATTTCACCGCCGAGGGTGACATTTCATACCGCCTGCCGAACTGCGTGGAGACCTAACAACTTTTTAGGTCAGTGTTGTGCGTGTAGCAACTTCGCCCGGCCTCGCCTCCGGGCTGCCATGTGAGAGGGGATCTTATGGCTCGACTGCACGTAATGGAACGCAGCCACGCTCAGGCCGTCATGGACGACCTGCACGATGCGCTCGGACGTCGTCTGGCGGTGAGTTCGCTCGCCCCGTGCCCCGTTGAGTTTACGGCAGCGCTCGTCAATCTGTGCTCCACCCAGAGCTGCGGCAAGTGCACGCCCTGCCGCGTGGGCCTGAGCGCGCTGAGCGACCTGCTCGCCGATGTGCTCGAGGGCCGCGCCGACGAGTCCACGCTCAACTTGATTGAGCGCACCGCCCGCACCATCTACCTTTCGAGCGACTGCGCCATCGGCTACGAAGCTGGCGCCATGGCACTCACGGCCATTCGCGGCTTCCGCGACGATTTTGAGCACCACATTCGCGAGCACTCCTGCGGCTTTGACCGCGAGGCCCGCGTCCCGTGCGTTTCGGGCTGCCCGGCGCACGTCGACATTCCCGGGTACATTTCGCTGGTCGAGGCCGGCCGCTATGCCGACGCCGTCAAGGTCATCCGCAAGAACAATCCGCTGCCGCTCGTCTGCGGCCTGGTGTGCGAGCATCCCTGCGAGATGCACTGCCGCCGTGGCATGGTCGACGACCCCATGAACATCCTCGCCCTCAAGCGTTTTGCCGTTGAGCATAGCGACCTCAACGACCACAAGCCGAATGTGGTGGACAACACCGGGAAGCGCGTCGCCGTGATCGGCGGCGGCCCGGCCGGTCTTTCTTGCGCTTACTACCTGGCCGTGATGGGCCACAAGGTGACCATCTTGGAGCAGCGCCACCACCTGGGCGGCATGCTGCGCTACGGCATCCCCAGCTATCGTCTGCCGCGCGAGCGCCTGCAGGCCGAGATCGACTGGATCTTGAGCGCCGGCATCGACGTGGAGCTCGACCACTCCGTCAACGGCGAGGAGCTTGCCCGTCTGCGCGACGAGGTCGATGCCGTCTACCTGGCCATTGGCGCCCACAGCGATAAGAAGCTCGGCCTTCCGGGCGAAGAGGCTCCCGGCGTGGAGTCGGCCGTCAAGATGCTGCGCGCCATCGGCGATGACGAGCTGCCCGACCTGAGCGGCCAGCGCGTGTGCGTCATCGGCGGCGGTAACGTGGCCATGGACGTGGCGCGCTCCGCCGTGCGCTGCGGTGCCGAAAAGGTGAGCATCGTCTACCGCCGTCGCATCTGCGACATGACGGCCCAGGACGCCGAGATCGCCGGCGCCCAGGCCGAGGGCTGCGAGGTGCTGGAGTTGACCGCCCCGCTCGCTATCGAGACGGGCGAGGAAGGTCGCGTGAGTGGCCTGCGCGTGCAGCCGCAGATTATCGGCGAGCCCCGTCGTGGGCGTCCGGCCCCGCGTGCCGCCGCCACGCCCGAGCGCGTCATTCCCTGCGAGCGCGTGTTTGTGGCCATTGGCCAGGACATCGATTCCAAGCCGTTTGAGGACATGGGCATCGCTTGTAAGTGGGGCTGCGTGGTCACCGATTCGGATGGCGCCGTGCCCAACTTCGATGGCCTCTTTAGCGGCGGTGACTGCCAGACCGGTCCCGCCACCGTCATCCGTGCCATCAACGCCGGCCGCGTGGCTTCGGCAAATATCGACCGCTACCTGGGCTTTGACCACAAGATCAAGCTCGAGGTCGAGCTGCCGACCGTCCAGTTTAAGGGCAAGCATGAGTGCGGCCGCTGCGAGCTGGGCGAGCGCGAGGCCGGCGAGCGTATTCACGATTGGGATCTGGTCGAGCAGGGTCTCACCGAGCAGGAGGCGCGCCAGGAGGCGAGCCGCTGCCTGCGTTGCGATCACTTTGGCTTTGGCGCGTTCCGCGGAGGGAGGAACCTGGAATGGTAGAGCCCAACAACACCACCGTCAGCGACAACACCGAAAACGGAGCGCATAACATGGTCAAGCTCACTATCGATAATTGCGAGGTCGTGGTTCCCGAGCACACCACGATCCTGGATGCGGCCAGGTCCGTCAGCATCCAGATTCCCACCCTGTGCTACCTGCGCGATCTAAACGAGATCGGCGGCTGCCGCGTATGCGTGGTCGAGGTTGAGGGCTGCGACCAGCTGGTTGCCGCCTGCAACAACTACGTGCTCGACGGCATGGTGGTCCACACCAACAGCCCCAAGGCCCGCGAGGCGCGTCGCACCAACGTGCAGCTGCTGCTGTCCCAGCACGATTCGCAGTGCACGAGCTGCGTGCGCAGCGGCAACTGCAACTTTCAGACCATCGCCAACGATCTGGGCATTTTCTATCTGCCGTATCAAAGGCATTTGGCGGGCGAGGGCTGGGATTTCGATTTTCCCATCATCCGCGAAAACGACAAGTGCATTAAATGCATGCGCTGCATCAAGGTGTGCGAGAGCGTGCAGGGCCTAGGGATTTGGGACCTGACCAACCGCGCCACGCATACCGCCGTGGGTACCCGCGGGCGCGCACCGATCGGCAAGACCGATTGCGTCGCGTGCGGCCAGTGCATTACACATTGTCCGACGGGCGCCCTGCGCGAGCGCGACGATACCGAGACCGTGTTTGACGCGCTCGCTAATCCCGACAAGATCGTGCTGGTGCAGATCGCGCCGGCCGTGCGCAGCGCCTGGGGCGAGGAACTCGGCATATCTCGCGAGGAGGCCACCGTTGAGCGCCTGGCCTGCGCGCTGCGCCGCGTGGGCTTTGAGTACGTGTTCGACACCGATTTCTCGGCCGACCTCACCATTATGGAGGAGGGATCCGAACTGATCGAGCGCCTGGGCGCCGCCGCCAAGGGCGAGGGCGACAGCCGCGGCTGGCCCATGTTTACGAGCTGCTGCCCGGGCTGGGTGCGCTTTGTGAAGGCGCGCTATCCGGAGTTTGTCGACAGCCTGTCCACGTCCAAGTCGCCGCAGCAGATGTTCGGCGCTATTGCCAAGACCTACTACGCCAAGGTGCTGGGCGTGGAGTCCGAGCGCCTGTTCGTGGTGTCCGTTATGCCGTGCACGGCCAAGAAGGCCGAGTGCGCGCTGCCGAGCATGGTGGGCGAGGACGGCACGCCCGATGTGGACGTTGCGCTGACGGTGCGCGAGATGGTGCGCATGATCCGTGCGAGCCACGTGAGCGTTGACACGCTGGTCGAGGAGCCGCTCGATACGCCGCTGGGCTTTGGCACGGGCGCGGGCGTGATCTTTGGCGCCACGGGCGGCGTGATGGAGGCAGCCGTGCGCTCGGCATATTACCTGGTGACGGGCAAGAACCCCGATGCGGACTTCTTTACCGATGTGCGCGGCCTGGACGGCTGGAAAGAAGCCGTCGCCGATATCGATGGCACCAAGGTGCGCGTCGCCGTGGCGCACGGGCTGGGTAACGCCGCCCGCCTGCTCGACGCGATTCGCGACGGCCGTGCGAGCTATGACTTCGTCGAGGTCATGGCGTGCCCGGGCGGCTGCGTCGGTGGCGGCGGTCAGCCCATCCACGACGGCTGCGAGCTGGCGGCCGAGCGCGGCCAGGTGCTGTGGGGCCTGGATGCCGCTGCGGACATTCGCTTCTCGCACGAGAACCCTGATGTTCAGGCGTGCTACCGCGAGTTTTTGGGCGCGCCGCTCTCGCCGCTGGCCGAGGAGTTGCTGCATACCGACCATCACGCCTGGTCGATGCCTAACGAGGGGAAGTGCTAACGATGCGCGCGTTTGATGTTGAGATGACGCGCCGGGGGTTTGCCTCGGCGCTCGCCGTGGGCGCGTTGTCGCTTGCGCTCGCGGGCTGTGGCGGCGGGGCTGTCGGTGCCGGGTCCGCCGCGGGCTCGGCTGCCACGGACGGCGCCGGTGCTGCTGCGGAGCCGGTTGAGGTGCACGTCGCCTCGCTCAAGGGCCCGACGTCGATCGGTCTGGTGAGGTTTATGGACCAGGCGGCGAGCGGCGAGACGGATAACGAGTTCGACTTTGCGATCAGCGCCGCAGCCGACGAGATCGTGCCCAAGGTCATTCAGGGCGATGTCGATATCGCCCTAGTGCCCGCCAACGTGGCGAGCGTGCTCTACAACAAGACCGAAGGCGCGGTGCAGGTCATCGACATCAACACGCTGGGCGTGCTGAGCGTTGTGACGGGCGATGCGAGTGTGGCCTCGTTTGGCGATCTGGCGGGCCATACCGTCTATATGACGGGCAAGGGCACCACGCCGGAGTACGTCATGAACTACCTGCTGGAGCGCGCGGGCCTGACCGGCCAGGTGACGCTCGAGTTTAAGAGCGAGCCCACCGAGGTGCTGTCGGCCCTGCTTGCCGATCCGTCTGCTGTGGGCGTGCTGCCCGAGCCGTTCAAGACCGCCGCCATCGCCAAGAGCGAAGGCAAGCTGTCGGCTCCGGTAAGTCTGACCGATGTGTGGGATGAGCTGGCAGGTGACACGGGCTCGCGCCTGCTGACGGGCGTGACCGTGGTGCGCCGTTCCTTTGCCGAGGAGCATCCCGACGCCGTGGCGGAATTCTTGCGCTGCCATGAGGCGAGCGTGAAAGCCGTCAATGCGGCGCCGGCAGATTGGGCTCAGGCCGTGGTCGATGCGGGCATCGTGGATAACGCCACGATTGCCGAAAAGGCGATTCCCGGGTGCATGCTCGTGTGCCAGACGGGGAAGGATATGAAGGCGGCGCTCGGTGGGTACCTGCAGGTGCTGGCCGATGCGGACGCGAGCGCCGTGGGCGGCAAGCTCCCGGCTGACGATTTCTACTACATGGAGTAGCCCGTGCGTGCGTTTGCTCGACAAATGACAGAGCGTATGAAGGCGGTGGCGGCAGCAGGTGCCGTCGCCGCCTTTTGGCTTGCCGTGTGGGTGCTGGTGGCGGGTCTCGTGGCGCAGCCGCTGATTTTGCCGGGGCCGGGCGCTGTTGCGGTGGCGTTGCTGCGCCTGGTGTGCGATGCCAGCACGTGGGCGATTCTGATGGGCTCGGGTGTGCGGATTCTGGGCGGGCTGGCGCTTGCCGCGGTGTGCGGCGGCGTGCTGGCGGGAGTCTCGGTGCGGTCGCGTGCGTTTGCGCACCTGGTGGCTCCGGCACTGTCGTTTGTAAAGGCGACGCCGGTTGCCTGCGTGGTGGTCCTGCTGCTCATTTGGTTGGGGTCGGCACGTGTGAGCATCGCGGCGGTCTTTTTGATGGCGCTGCCGGGCGTATATTTCTCGCTGGTCGAGGGTTTGACGCAGGTTGATCAGTCACTGGAGCAGATGTTTCGTCTGCATGGAGTGCGGGGCTGGCGACTGTTTTGCGCTCACACCTGGCGCGAAGTCCTGCCGTTTGTGCTTTCGTGCGCCCGCGCCGTGATCGGCATGAGTTGGAAGGCCGGTGTGGCGGCGGAGCTCATCGGCATGGCGACGGGCACCGTGGGTGAGCGCATCTATCAGGCAAAGCTTTTGATTGAGACGGCAGATCTGCTGGCGTGGACCGTGCTGGTCGTTGCCGCCTCGTGGGCGTATGAGCGCGTGCTGGTGTGGCTGCTGCGTGTTTCGGGACCCGTGGCGTGGGGTGCGGCCGTGCGGGCGCATGGGCATGGGCTGCGCGGGCGTGCGGGGGCTGCGAGCGATGGCACTTCAGCGGAGCTTGCGCTTGCCGTGGGCGATCGCGCGCCCTGGGCGCCGGCGCTGGATGGTCTGGTGCTCAACGTGCCCGCGGGTGGGCGTATCTGTGTGATGGGCGCTTCGGGCATGGGCAAGTCGATGCTGCTTTCGTTGGCAGCGGGGGAGTGCGCGCCGTGCTCGATGGTGTTTCAGGATGTGAGCCTAGTCGAGGACGTTTCTGCCCTGGATAACGTGCTGGTGTGCGCCGATGCACGCGTGGACGCCTCGAGTGCTGCGGCCCTGTTGCGCTTGCTGGTGCCGGGGGTCGATGTGCATGCTCGCGTGGCCGAGCTTTCGGGCGGGCAGCGCCGTCGCGTCGAGATCGCTCGAGCCCTGCTGTGCCCGGGCGGCGCGGTGATTCTTGACGAGCCCTTTACCGGCCTGGATGCCGCCGCGCGCGATGTGACGGCCGACGCTGTGCTCGACTTGCTCGACGGCCGCATGCTCCTGCTTGCCACGCACGACACCGCCGATGCTCAGGCCCTCGATATCTCGGATATCATCACGCTCTAAATACTAACTCAGCAACAAAATGATTCGTTTTCCTCCGTCCCCATGGGGTCGGGTGTGGTATTCTATCTGAGGGGTAATACTTAGGGATACCAAGTAATACCAACGCCGCAGAAACAAACTCCGGATGCGGGCCAATCGGGTTGCCTTCACAGCCCGTCGCCCAGCCGCGTGGCCCGCACCTATCCGCACTACCGTCGTTTCAAAAAGGAAGCGCCATGGCAGAACACATGACCCCCGTAGTCGCGAAGGTCTTGCCCGAGGAGAAGGCAGCCTTCGCGGCGGCAACCCAGCTCGTGGGCACCACGCCGTCCAACGCCATCCGCATGTTTATCGCCGCGTTCAATCGCTGCGGCACCTTCCCGTTCGACATCTCGCCCAACGGGGCCTTTGGCATTTCGCCCGATTCTCATCAACAATGACTGTCCCAAACTGCCGGCACTTAGGGACGTTCCTTTTCTGCCGGCAGTTAAGGAACGTCCCTAAGTGCCGGGTTTTGAGGAGGTTGGCATGCTCAATGCGCTGGTTTGGGCGCTTGCCTGTTTTGGCGTCGTCGCTGCCGATATTGCCCTGAGCGTCGTTTTGTTCTCCGCCCTTGGCGTCGCATCGGAGTTCATGGGTTTTTCGATCGATGACCTCGACATTCAATTGCTTCAGGCCGTCGCGCAGACGGCATCGTTTTTAATGGCGCTGCTGTGGTGGCGTTATCTGTGGCCGCGTTCGTTTATGGCGCGCTGGCAGGGCGAGCGTCCGCTTGGCGGGGGAGCGCGTGGGGCGTGGAAACGCATCGCATGCGTTATCGTGATTGGCCTGGCCCTGCAGGTGGTCGTTGGCTACGTGACCGACGCCGTGCTGTCGCTGTTGCCTGATGCCGCGGCCGATTATAGCGAGCTCGTCGAGGAAACAGGCTTGGGCGATACCAACCTTCTTGCCGTCCTGACCACGGTGCTCGGCGCTCCGTTTTGCGAGGAGTTGCTGGTGCGCGGCATCATTTTTGAGTTTTCGCTCCGAGCGTTTAATCCGCAGTGCCGCCCACTTTGGAAGTGCCGGCGTCGTGTGAGCGCGCAGAGTGGCGCCATGGTGCCCTGGGCGGCCCCAAGCACGTGGGGTATCGCCGCGGCGATTGTGCTGCAGGCGGCGATCTTCGGTTTTATGCACATGAATTGGGTACAGGGTTGCTACGCGGGTGCCGCCGGCCTCGTCTTTGGTTGGGTGCTCGTGACGACCGGAAAGCTCCGCTACACGATTCTGCTGCACTTTGCCTTTAATGCCTGGTCGTATTTCATGACGTTGCTCTGGTTTGTGAACACACCGCTCGACGTGGCAATTACGGTCGCTATCGCCGGCGTCATCCTCGTTGAGGCAATGCGCTCGCTGCGCCACGCGTGCGGGATGGACGCAGCGAGCGCACCGCTGCCCTAGTTGCGACGCCCGCCTCCGTTGGCGCCCTGACGCCCTTGGGCTGCGCGATTGCGACCGGCAGTGTTCTGTGCGCGCGACATGCCGCCGTGCCCCTTGCTGCCTTTGGGTCCCTTGCCGGCGGCGCCACCGTGCGGCTTGCCGCCCTTCTTGCCGGTGCCATGTCCGCCGTTGGCAGATGTCTCGCCCGGGCGCGGCGGTACGGGGCGAATCAGGCAATGCTTGGTGTAGCCAATCAGATCGCGGCGGCCGGCCTTTTCTAGTGCCTCGCGTACGAGCTTGTAGTTCTCGGGCTTGCGGTATTGGATGAGCGCACGCTGCATGGCCTTCTCGTGCGGGTCGCGTGCCACGTAGATCGGCTTCATGGTGCGTGGGTCCACGCCGGTGTAGTACATGCAGGTCGACATGGTGGACGGGGTGGGGTAGAAGTCCTGCACCTGCTCGGGCATGTAGCCCATGTCGCGCACGGCCTCGGCAAGGTCCACAGCTTCCTTCATGGTCGAGCCGGGGTGGCTCGAGATCAGATACGGCACCACGTACTGCTTGAGGCCGTATTCGCGGTTCAAGCGTTCAAATTTACGGCAGAACGCGTCGTAGACGGCGCGGCTCGGCTTGCCCATCACGGAGAGCACCGCGTCGCTCACATGCTCGGGCGCTACGCGCAGCTGGCCCGAGACATGGTGCTCCAGCAGCTCGCGCAAAAACTCGTCCGAGGCGTCGGCCATGGTGTAGTCAAAACGGATGCCGCTGCGGACGAAGACCTTTTTGACGCCCGGCAGCTGGCGCAGGTCGCGCAGCAGCTGCGTGTAGCCGCTCTCGTCGACCACCATGTTTTTGCATACGCTCGGCCACAGGCAGCGCTTGTTCTTGCACACGCCGTGCTTGAGCTGCTTGTCACAGGCCGGGCGGCTAAAGTTAGCCGTCGGTCCGCCCACGTCGTTGATGTAGCCCTTAAACTCGGGATCGCGCGTGAGCAGCTCGGCCTCGCGCATGATCGAGTCGTGGCTGCGCATCTGCAGTACGCGGCCCTGGTGGAAGGTGAGGGCGCAAAACGAGCACTCGCCAAAACAGCCGCGGTTGGAGCTAATGGAAAACTTGATCTCGGCAAAGGCCGGTACGCCGCCCGCCGCGTCGTAGTCGGGATGCCAATCGCGGGCGTAGGGAAGCTCGGCCACCTCGTCCATCTCGTCGGTGGTGAGCGTCGCCGATGGCGGGTTCTGCACCACATAGACGCTGTTGGGATAGGGCTCTACCAGGCGATGGCCGGTGATGGGGTCCATATTCTGCTGCTGCACGTTAAAGCTGCGCGCGTAGTTGAGCTTGTCGGCGGTAAGGTCGTCCCAGCTGGGCAGCAGGTCGTAGTCGTAGACCTCGTCGAGCGAACCCGTGCGGTAGACGGTGCCGTTGATATAGGTGATCTGGTCGACGGGCAGTCCCGCGTCGAGCGCGTCGGCGATCTCGACAATCGCGTGCTCGCCCATGCCGTAGATGAGGATGTCGGCGCCCGAGTCGAGCAGTACCGAGCGCTTGAGCTTGTCCTGCCAGTAGTCGTAGTGGGCCAGGCGGCGCAGGCTTGCCTCGATGCCGCCGATGATGATGGGAGCGTCCTTGAACGTCTGGCGGATGAGGTTGCCGTAGACCGTGACGGCACGATTGGGGCGGTGCCCCTCCTCGCCACCGGGGGTATAGGCGTCGGTATGGCGGCGGTGCTTGGTCACCGAATAGTGGTTGACCATGGAGTCCATGTTGCCGGCGCTGACGAGAAAGCCCAGGCGCGGCTCGCCGAGCACGGTGATGCTGGCGGGGTCGGTCCAGTCGGGCTGGCAGATAATGCCCACTTTGTAGCCGTGCGCGTCGAGGACGCGGCTGATGATGGCCATGCCAAAGCTGGGGTGATCCACATAGGCGTCGCCGCAGATATAGACGAAGTCGCACTGGTCCCAGCCACGCGCATCCATGTCGGCGCGGCTGACGGGGAGGAACTTGTCGCGGCCCGGACGCCAGGGGCGTGAGGGCGCTGCTGAGGCATGCGTGGGTCGCGAGCCCTGCGCCTTGCCGCCGCGCTTTTGCTGCTGGCCCTGTTTGCCCTGCTGTCCGCGTTGGCTGTTCTGAGCGTGCTGAGGCTTATTTGCCACGATCCCTCCCGGTGTTTGTATGCTGCACGTAATTGTAACCAGTCTTTTTGGGACGGGGCTAAAAAGACTGGTGGAGTACATGGGCTGGCGGATCGGCGTGTCGATGCGGGTGTGGCGCCGCGCCCGCCGTTTGTTTCCAGACTGTGTATCTGCGCGTTGGGGAGCCCGTCTCGCGCGCACGCCATGTTGTCAATGGGTTACAGTATGAACGGCGGCCATGTCTCCGCCAACGCACGAGAGGGTCGTCAACAAGGAGGCCGCACGACGATGCAGCGTGCCAAGCAGATATCGGAGTCCATCGAGCTGGGCATCATTCTGGCGCTCGCCGGTGGCTTTATGGACGTGTATTCGTACATTGGGCGCGATCATGTTTTCGCCAACGCGCAGACAGGCAACATCTTGTTGGTGGGCGTGAGCATCTCGGAGGGTAATTGGGCGCTCGCGGGACGCTATTTCTTCCCCGTGGTGTCGTTTGCCGTGGGCATTATGCTTGCCGACCTGGTACACGAGCGTTTTGGCAGCGTGATTCACTGGCGCCAGGTGACGGTGTTTTTTGAAGCTGTTATCTTGCTGGGCGTGAGCTTTATCCCGGGCGGCGATTTCAACCTGCTCGCCAACTGCCTTACTTCGTTTGCCTGCGGTATGCAGGTCGAGAGTTTCCGCAAGATTCATGGACACGGCATCGCCACGACCATGTGTATCGGCAACCTCCGTAATGCCTTGCAAAACGTGGACGACTACATCATTACCCATAAGCGCGGCTTTTTGGAAAACGGCCTGCTGTACTTTGGCGTGATCTTTACCTTTGTGTTTGGCGCTGTGTTGGGCAACTGGTGTATTGAGCGCATGGGCCTGCACGCCATCGTCGTGGCGAGCGTGCTGCTGTTTGTCGCGTTTGCCATCATGTTTATCGACCGCGAGCGCGACTTGCGTTTTCGCTGGAAGGTTGCGGCCGAGGCTTGGAAAGAGGGCTGCCGAAAGTAACCGAATGCGGCAAAGGGACAGCCCCTTTGCCGCATTATTTTTCATCTCTATGTAGTACAGCTTCAGGAGCCAGAAAAAACTATCTAGCTCCTGAATGTTGTTACGAACTGCTTTTTGCAATTTATTCGAGATGCTCTTCAATCCGAGCCCTCAGAAGGGCAATGGCTGTGGGTATTCCAATTGCGGCGGCTAATTCGGCTTTATCCAAAACCTGTATGTTAAAGCACGATTGTTTATCACATTGAAGGACGTTAACTGAAGATAGCTTCACTTCCCGTTGACTGAATATATCGTAATCTTCAAATAGGAAGTTACCTTTTATTGTGTAATTCGGTATGTTCGTTACGCACTTCATCTCAAGTCTGTTTAGGCCATAATCGAACACCGCAACTTCCTTGTGTTCGATGATGAGCGCAACCCTGGGCATGTTACTAAAACCACCGTCGACGACAGTAAAGAGCTTTTCATTTGCATCGTCATAAACGGTGTATTTAAGACTCAATAGCTGTCCTAGTGGACCCGTGAACCCATGTCTTTTGATGTTGAGGTTGTCTCCCGCTGGGTTGACGAGAGCCAGAGCATGCGGATAAGGGTTACCTTCAATTGAGATTCGATATTCGTTTGTAGCCGTCTTGCTCGATTTAGGACCAGTAGCCATCACGCGTCATCGCCTCGATCGAATTGGAACCGTCTTCTGCTTCGTGCGGAGAATTACGCTGTATGTTGCAGTACATGCAGCTGCAATAACCGCATGGGCAATTTCTAACAAAATGAATGACACTATTTGCTGCATGCATATTAATTACTATAAAGTATCCTTTTATAAACGTATTGTCAAACATATATTGCTAAAACAGAAACAATTTATAGACTGAGTTGGTCGTATTCTTTGGGCAATTGCTCCTATAATCTAGCCTTCGCTGCAGTCGGGAGGGAAGGACTGGGGCTCCGTTATTATGTTGAAACGCTTTAACACTTTTGACGTTCTCATGCATTTTTTGTTTCAAAAGCGTTAGGATGGGACACATAGCGTGGGGCGTAATGGGCGCCCCGCACACGATGGGAGGCTATCAATGGCTAATCGTTTCGTTCTCAACACCATTTCTTATCATGGTTCTGGCGCCATCAAGGAGATCCCCGGCGAGCTCCAGCGTCGTGGCTACAAGAAGATCTTCGTCTGCTCCGACCCCGACCTGGTCAAGTTTGGCGTTACCGCCAAGGTAACCGACGAGCTCGACGCCGCCGGTATTGCTTGGAGCCTCTACTCCGAGATTAAGCCCAACCCCACCATCCAGAACGTCAAGGACGGCGTCGAGGCCTTTAAGGCCGCCGAGGCTGACGCTATCGTGACCATCGGTGGTGGCTCCTCCATGGACACCGCCAAGGCTATCGGCATCATCATCAACAACCCCGAGTTCGCCGATGTCCGCAGCCTCGAGGGCGTTGCTCCGACTAAGAACCACGCTGTGTTCACCATCGCCGTGCCGACGACCGCCGGTACCGCTGCCGAGGTAACCATCAACTACGTCATCACCGACCCCGAGAAGGTCCGCAAGTTCGTGTGCGTCGACACCAACGACGCCCCTGAGGTCGCCGTCGTCGACCCCGACATGATGGCTTCCATGCCCGCCGGCCTGACCGCTTCCACTGGCATGGACGCTCTGACCCACGCCATCGAGGGCTACACCACCAAGGGCGCTTGGGAGCTCTCCGACATGTTCCACTTTGAGGCTATTAAGCTGATCAGCGAGAACCTGCGCGACTCCGTTGCCGAGGCCAAGTCTGGTCAGCCCGGCTCCGGCCGCGAGGGTATGGCTCTTGGCCAGTATGTCGCCGGCATGGGCTTCTCCAACGTCGGCCTGGGCATCGACCATGCCATGGCTCACACCCTGTCTGCCCACTACGACACTCCGCACGGCGTCGCTTGCGCCATGCTGCTGCCGATCGCCATGGAGTTCAACAAGCCGGTTTGCGCCGAGCGCCTGGCCAAGGTTGCCGTTGCCATGGGTGTTGACACCACGGGCATGAGCACCGACGAGGCTGCCGACGCCGCCATCGCCGCCGTCAAGCAACTCTCCGCCGACGTGAACATTCCGCATGCCTGCGAGGCCATGAAGGCCGACGAGATCGAGGTCCTGGCCAAGGACGCCATGGCTGACGCCTGCTTCCCGGGCAACCCGCGCGAGGCGACGCTCGACGACGTCATCGAGCTCTTCAAGAAGATCTGCCCGGCTGCCTAACTTGGTTCGGCGGGCCCCTGCCCGTTAGCCCCACAATCGTCCTCGGACATGTCGGAAGCCCCCGCTGCGCACTTCGTGCGGCGGGGGCTTCCTCCGTCCTGCGGAAAGATTGTGGGGCTAACGGCAGGGGGCCGCCGGCTCGTTATCGTGGCGGGCGCAGTCCTGGCGAGCTCGATGGGTCATCTCGCTAGGTAAAAAGATGGCTCGCGGTGGTATTGTTGCTGTGGGTTTAATTCGATATGAAAGGGTGACTTTGGTGTCCAAGATGGATTCTACGCTCTCCTATATTACTGACCAGTTGAAGGCGCTTACCTCGATTGCTTCACCTACGGGCTATACCCGTGCGGCTACTGACTATCTAATGGAAACGTTGCGCGATATGGGCTTTGGCCCCGAGCGCTCCAATAAGGGCAACGTGTTGGTTGAGCTTGGCGGCGAGGGCGAGCCGCTCGTATTGGCGAGCCATGTCGATACCCTGGGTGCCATGGTGCGTTCCATTAAGGACAATGGTCGCCTGCGCCCCACGACGCTCGGCGGGCACCAGTGGTCTACGGCCGATGGCGAGAACTGCACCGTTTACACGCGCGATGGCAATGTCTACACGGGCGTGGTCCTCAATACCGAGCCTTCGGCGCATGTGGCCGATGAGCCGGTCAAGACCATCGAGAAGAACATGGAAATCCTGCTCGACGAGAACGTTGACAGCAAGGACGATGTGCTCGAGCTGGGTATTCAGACCGGCGACATCATCGCTATGGATCCGCGTACCACGGTGACGGAGAGCGGCTACATCAAGAGCCGCTTCCTGGATGACAAGCTGTCGGCGTCGATTCTGCTGGGCCTGGCCCGCGCCGTTGCTGGCGGCGAGGTGACGCTTTCGCGCAAGGTGTCGCTGCTCTTTACCGTGTACGAGGAGGTTGGCCACGGCGGTGCCTTTGTGCCGGCCGACACGCGCGAGATGATCAGCGTTGACATGGGCTGCGTGGGCGACGACTTGGGCTGCACCGAGCGCATGGTGTCGATTTGCGCCAAGGATTCGGGCGGCCCCTACAACTACGATCTGGTGACCACACTGTCCAATATTGCGCGCGAGCTTGAGCTCGACTACGCGATCGATGTGTATCCGCACTACGGCTCCGACGTCGAGGCCACGCTCTCGGCCGGCTACGACATTCGCCATGGTCTGATCGGCCCCGGCGTGTACGCGAGCCACAACTACGAGCGCAGCCACATCGACGGTGTGCGTAACACCTTTGAGCTGGTCCGCGCCTACGTGCAGCGCTAAGGAAGCAGTTTGCGACTCGGCTGACCAATCGCTAAGGCCCGATTTCTCGGGCCTTTTTTCGCTTTAGGTCGTTTAGTATTATGATGTAAGTAATCTATTAACTAAACGCGTAAATTACTTAACGAGGTGATGCGGCATATGAATACATCTGAGTACTTATCTATGGGTGATGCCGCCCGCCTGTTGGGCGTTACGAAAGCCCGCATATCGCAACTTGCCGCATCGGGGACGCTTGTGTGCGATATTGTGGGCGGCCGGAAGATGGTCGAGTACAATTCTGCGACCGCCTACCAAAAGGTCCGCAAGCGAGGACGCCGTCCTGCGGCCGATGTGGGACGCAAGTTTACGCTGATGTCGGCCGACCATGAGGTCGCGCATGTCTCATTTGATCCGACACGTGAGTTTCCCTTCGAAATCGCCGAGGTGCTCGATGCGCAGAGGATGCCGTTTGGCACGTGCTCGAGTTCTTCTCCTACGGTGAATAAACGGGAGCTCAATGTGTGGTGGAGCCATCGGTCGGTGCCTGACGTCCGCCCCGGACTCGTCTCGCGCTATCGTGAACTGGGAATTGCCAGTGGCATTGAGGTGCCGGTTCAGTGCCTGGGCCTATCGCTTTCGGATTGCTATTGGCTGCGGCCGGCCGATTGCGCCGAACTCAAATGGCAAAACATCAATTACTTTGAGAACGAATTTGAGCGATCGGCACCCGAAGAGCGTTCGGGTTGGCTGGAAGGCATCGGTCTTAAAAATCCTGATAACACGTCCGAGGGCGAGCTCCCTAAATCGTGGATGATTCGCAACGGTGTTCGCGTTCTGGTCAAGGGATGCGGCATGGACGACCAACGGCCCTTTAACGAGGCGGTTGCAACGGCTCTGCATCGTCGCTTGCTGTCGGAGGGCGAGTTTGTTCCTTATACGGTTGAGCGGATGTTCGATGGCCCTGCGTGCCTGTGCGAGGATTTTCTTGACGGCCGCGAGGAATACGTTCCGGCTGTTTACGTTAAGGGCGCACTTGGTGGCCAGCGGGGAAACTCGACATACGATCGATACTGTCGCTGCCTTGGCAAGCATGGTGCCGATGAGGCCGCTGTGAGAAGGTCTATGTCGCAGATGATTGTCTGCGATGCCCTTTTGGCCAACAGCGACCGCCATTGGCGAAACTTCGGCATCATCCGCAATGTCGACACCCTGGAGATAAAACCTGCTCCGCTGTTCGATAGCGGCAACTGTCTGTGGTACAACGTGCCAACTGCCGTGCTCGCAGCTGGGGAGTTTGGGTTTTCCGCTAAGCCGTTTGGGCCCGACCCTTCCGTCCAGCTGGCGCTTGCGGATTTGCTCGATTGGTTCGATTCATCGCGGCTCAACGGATTTGTTGATGAGGCGATCGAGATTCTTTCGCAGAGCGAATGGGCCACGGCGGAGGGTCGACTCGAGGCCATCCGCCGCGGCCTCGAGCGTCGCATAATCGAGGTTGGTGCCGCTGTTGAGGTACTTCGACACGTGCAGCGATAAACCCGCGGCTACTTAAGTGCGCCGGTCACGGTGCCGCCGCCCAGGACGATGTCGCCGCGGTATATAACGACAGCCTGGCCGGGGGCGATGGCGCGCTGCGGCTCGTCAAAGGTCAGCAACATTTGCCCGTCTTCGCCGCGCGTAAGGATCGCTGCCTGGTCTTTCTGTCGGTAGCGGTACTTGGCGCCCACGCGGATGCCGCCGGCATCGAGCTCTGCCTCCATGCGGTCGGCAGGGGCGCTCCAAATCCAGTCGTTGGCCGTGAGCGCCGTGGCCGTCAGGTCCTCTGCCTCGCCCAGATGCACGGTGTTGTTGGCGGCGTCGACACCCGTTACGTACACGGGATGCGCCATCGCTACGCCCAAGCCCTTGCGCTGGCCGATGGTATAGCGCAGCGCGCCGTTGTGGCGTCCGACCACGCTGCCGTCGCGCCATACGATGTTGCCCGGTGCAGCGGGATGTCCGCAGCGGCGCTCGATATAGCCCGCGTAGTCACCGTCCGCGATAAAGCAGATGTCCTCGCTTTCGGCCTTCTTGGCGTTGGCAAAGCCCTGTTCGGCGGCTATGCGGCGCACGTCGCGCTCCTTGTCCAGGCCCGCCAGTGGAAAGATCGTGCGCGCCAGGCGCTCTTGTGTGAGCGAATACAAAAAGTAACTCTGGTCCTTTTTGGGGTCCTCGCCGCGGTGCAGCTGCCAGGTTCCGTCGGACGCCTGACTCGTTTTGGCGTAGTGACCTGTGGCGATGTAATCGCAGCCCATATTGAGTGCCGCATCGAGCAGCGCGCCAAACTTAATATGGCGGTTGCAGATGATGCACGGGTTAGGCGTCAGCCCCTCTTGGTAGGCGTTCACAAAGCGTTCGATCACGTTGCGGTCGAAGGTTTGCTGCAAGTCGAGCACGTGATGGGGTATCCCCAGGCGCTCGGCGACGGCCTTTGCATCGGCGATGTCGCGGTCGACCTTACTCATGCCCGTGGTGGGATCGGGCGCGGGGCAGGTGAGGCGCATGGTGGCACCGACACATTCGTAACCCTGACTTTTGAGCAGATACGCGGTCACGCTGGAATCGACGCCGCCGCTCATGGCGACGAGCACGCGCTTGTTGTGCATGGGGAGGTTCTCCTTGGTGGCATGTGGCCAAAAAAGAAAAGCGGCGCGGGAGGCTGGTTCCGCGCCGCAGACATTGTAGCAAGTTCGGGCGTCCTGTGGGACACCCTGTTGGGATGGGCTCAGGCAGCCAGAAGAGAGGGCAGACCGGCGTGCCTTGGGTCTATCGACAAGTGACGGGCCCTTAGTCCTGGAACAGTGCCGTGGACAGGTAGCGCTCGCCGGTGTCGGCAAGCAGGGCCACGATGGTCTTACCCTCGTTCTCGGGGCGCTTGGCCAGCTGCAGCGCGGCCCACACGGCGGCGCCGGACGAAATGCCCACGAGCACGCCCTCCTTGTGGCCCACGGCGCGGCCGGTGGCAAAGGCGTCGTCGTTCTCGACGGGGATGATCTCGTCGTAGACCTGGGTGTCGAGGACGTCGGGCACAAAGCCGGCACCGATACCCTGGATCTTGTGCGGGCCGGCCTGGCCCTTAGAGAGCACCGGGGAGGTGGCGGGCTCGACGGCGACGACCTGAATCTCGGGGTTTTGCTCCTTGAGGAACTCGCCCACGCCGGTCACGGTGCCGCCGGTGCCGACGCCGGCGACGAAGATGTCGACCTTGCCGTCGGTGTCGTCCCAGATCTCGGGGCCGGTCGTGGCCTTGTGAATGGCCGGGTTCGCGGGGTTCACAAACTGGCCGGCGATGATGCTGTTGGGGGTCTCCTTCTGCAACTCTTCGGCCTTGGCGATAGCGCCCTTCATGCCTTTGGAGCCGTCGGTGAGCACGAGCTGCGCACCGTATGCCTGCATCAGCTTGCGGCGCTCGACGGACATGGTCTCGGGCATGGTGATGATCACCTTGTAGCCGCGGGCGGCCGCCACCGAGGCGATGCCGACGCCGGTGTTGCCGCTCGTGGGCTCGATGATGGTGTAGTCGCCGCCACGCACGAGCTTGCCTGCCTTCTCGGCCTCGTCAATCATGTTCTTGGCGACGCGGTCTTTAACGGATCCGGCGGGGTTGAAGTATTCCAGCTTGACGAGCACGCGGGCCTTGAGGTCCTCATCGGCCTCGAAGTGAGTGAGCTCCAGAAGCGGAGTGTGGCCGATAAGCTGATCGATGGACGTGTAAACATTGCTCATGGTGAACCTCCAAAGTGTTCAAATGACTGGATACCGTGTGGTTTTACGGTGTGTGTAGCAACGAAACCCACAAACCTTATGGGTTGTTCGTTTTGCTGTTGGCGAGCATAGTAGGCACTAAAGCCTAGTAATGCAATAGGAAATAGAAGATTATTACGAGTCGATTAACCATCTTGACGGGAATAGGTATTTTCAAAACCAATATTTCGGCTAGAATTTCTACGAATTAAAAGACCGAAAGGCAGCAATATATATGTTGGTTTCCACAAAGGGCAGATATGCCCTGCGCGTTATGGTCGACCTGGCCGAGCACCAGGCGGCAGGCCGCATTCCCCTCAAAGAGATCGCCGCGCGTCAGGGGATTTCGGAGAAGTATCTGGAGAACATTTTGGCCACACTCGTGCGCGCCAATATGCTCTCGGGCATGCGCGGCAAGGGCGGTGGTTACGTGCTCACGCGCCCGCCCGAGCAGTACACGGTGGGCGAGATTCTGCGCCTGACCGAGGGTAGTCTGGCACCGGTCGCATGCCTGGACGGCGACTGCAAGGGTTGTTCGCGCTCTGACGAGTGTCCCACACTCGATGTGTGGAAGAACCTGGACAAGCTCATCAACGACTACCTCGATGGCGTGACGCTCGATACGCTCGTCGCCCCCAGCGAGGGCTACGACTACGTCATCTAGCCCCACCTGCTATTGGGGACGGGGTAGAAATGGTAGATTTTCCTGCCCTCTGAGGCTCGACAAATGGCAAGGCCGCCCATCGTTGCGATGGACGGCCTTCGTTTTGGCGTGTTGTGGCGGTCCGTATCCGGTCGCTTTAGTTCCGGGCGATGCTGTCGAGAATGCTGCGCATGATGGATACCAGGATGCTGCCCATAAACGCCGATCCAAAGCTGGCGATGGAGATACCCGCGCCCAGCAGATTGACCGACAGGTAGCTGGCCAGCTCGAGCATAAAGCTGTTGACCACAAGCTGAAAAATACCAAGCGTGATAATAGTGAGTGGCAGCGAGATGACCGTCAGGAACGGCTTAACGAGCGAGTCGACGATGTTGAGGAACAGTCCCACGAAGGCAAAGCAGACCCAGGCGTCGGCCATGCCGAAGGGCTGAATGCCGGGGACGAGAAACGTTGCGATCGCGATGGCGATTGAGGTCAAAAGCCAGTTGAGCATAAAGCGCATGGTGTGAATCCTTTCTTGCGCATGGCGTGGTGAGGGAGCGTGAGAGGCACATGCCTTTGCAACTCGGACAGATGCTCGGGCACGGCTCTGTTTGGGCGCCCATTGTCTCAGATATTCGTGGAGCTTGCGTGCGCATTCGGTTTCAAAACGGCGTTCGTCCTAGAAAACGCGCCGCTGGCAGAGAGTTTTGTCGCTTTAGTTTGGTGGTGTGCTAAACTGCTACGGGCAAAAGCCACAGGCGTTGCCCTATTGCATAGAACGGGCGAACGATGCCCGATGTCAGTATCAACTTCGATGCCTTATGGCGGGTTTGGCGGTGATCGATGAATATCGAGAACATGTTTGACAAGCCTGATGTCAAGCAGCTGGTCCACGCATTTAGTCTTTTGGATGACGAGAAGGATATCCAGGCGTTTTTGACCGATATCTGCACGCCGCGCGAGATCTGCGATCTTTCGCAACGTCTGCAGGTTGCGCGCTATCTGGATGAGGGCGAGCCTTATGTTGAGGTTCAGGCCCGCACCGGCGCTTCGTCCACTACGGTGAGCCGCGTTTCAAAGGCGCTGAACGGCGAGTACGGCGGCTATCGCAAGATCCTCATCAAGCTGGAGGATGGCGAGTAGGCCAGCGGCAACAAACGAATTGCGCAGAACCGTCCCTTCGGGGGCGGTTTTTTGATCCTTTGGGGACGGAGGAAAACGGATCACTGGGTTAGACTGACCTCCTCGGTGATCCATTTTCCTCTGTCTCCAAGGGGTCAAATCTGTTGGCGTGGGGCAAATCTGTCCGCGCGGGCGGGTAGGATGGAAGCATTGAATATTGCGAACGGTTTGAGTGGAGGACCATGCCTGTTCGAATCTATACCACCAACGCCGGCGCGGATTTGAGCGATGCCGAGGCGGCGCTGCTTGCCGACCTTATTGCCCGCCACGGGCGTGCCGTGCTGCTGGCGCCAACGTTTGCCGAGCTCGACCTGTGCCGTCATGATGCGGCGGAAGCCGGCGTTTCGCTGGGTATTGACTACAAGACGCCTACATCGTGGCTTCGCTCGCTTTGGGAGCTTTTGGGCGACGGGCGCGGTTTCGTCGACAACCTGCAGCGCCAGATGCTGTTTTCGGACATGGTAGCGCGCCTCGACGACGCCGACCTGCAGCCGCTTTCGCGCAGCCAGGGCACGGTGCGTATGCTCGCGCGTATGGCTCGCGATGTGCTGCCGGGTGTGGCAGGGACAGGCACCGAGCGTTGCTGCGACAACGTTTGCAAGCCCAAGCCCAAAAGCGACGCCGAGGCTCGCGTGTTTGAACTTTTGTGCGCCTATGCGCGCGGTTTGGACCGTCGAGATATGGTCGAGCCCTGCGAGGCGGCTGACATTATGGCCGGCGCTTTGGCCGACAACCTGCCGGGGTGCGCCCGCGCCGTTTGCGTGCGCGGCGTCACGTCATTTACGTATAGCCTGCTCGAGCTGCTGTCCGCCGTGGCAAACAACGGGGGAGAGGTTGTCGTGCTGCTTGCCCGCGAGCAAGCGGCGATGCGCGAGGAGCTTGCCGCGGCATTTGATGTCCGCGGTGTGCTGTTTGAGATCGCGCCGCTGGGGGAGGGCGCCGCCGCGCCCCAGACTGCCTCCAAGTCCGCTGCTCAGCCTGCCTTTATTGAGGTCGCCGGCCCCCATGCCCGTGCCCATGCTTATGCGGACGTCATCGATAAGTTGGTGAAAGCGCACAAGGAGTCCAAGGACGATAAAGTTGCTGCAACACCCGCCGACCCCGTACGCGTGCTCGTTGTTTCTGCCCGGGCACCCCAGCTGTTCGGCGAGCTTGCCGCTCGTTTGGCGGCGCGCCACGTTGCTGCCGAGACGGCCGAGTTCACGGCGTTTTCCCAATCCATTGCGGGCAGGCAGTTCACGGCGCTCGCCAACCTGATCGAGCGTATGAAGGCCGCCGACGAAGGGGCAGCTTCTAAGACTGAGTGGTGGCCCGCTCCGGAGCTTACCGACTGGATTTACAGCCCGCTTTCGGGTGCCGACGCCGCCAGCGCGCGCACGTTCGACAAGAATATGCGACTGTCGCGCAGCAAGACCACTGCGGGCGTCAAGAGCCTGCTGCAGAGCGTGCAGGGCCAGGTGAGGGGCGCGCGTAAAGCGGCGAGCGACGAGAACTGGTTTAAGAACGTGCCGTGCGTGATCTCGGACGTGTTCCAGGCGCTGTGGCGCGACAAACCCGTGACGGCGCTCAAGGCCATGCTTGCCGTTGCCGAGGCACTGCCCGATCGCGCGCTTGGCGGTCTCGACGGTCAGGCCCGTCGCCAGGCGGAGGTGGCCCTGCTGCGCCACGTCATCGACATCCTTATGAATGGCGCCCGTGCGCTCGACGTGTCGCAGGCCGCGACCGTGCCCGTGCTCGATGACATTCGCACCAAGGTGGACAAGCGTAGCGCCGCCTACGATTACGAGACCTACGAGGTTGACCGTGCGCCACGCGCCCAGGTTCGCTTTGCTTCGCTTGCCGATGCGGCGGCCCTGCGCCCCGGCAGCTACGATGCCGTGCTGTTTGCCGACGTCGACCTGGACAGTTATCCGCTCTCACATGAGGAGGGCCCGCTGGCAACGCTGACGGCAGAGTTAGATCGCAGCGGTGTGACGCTTGAGCCTGCGGCCTTGCTGCGCGCACGCTTTGGCCGCGCGATACAAGCGTCGCGTGGTCCGGTTACGCTCGCCCGTGTGACCCACGATCGTCAGGCGCGCGAGTGCTATCCGGCGGCCGTGTGGACCGAGTTGCGGGCGCATGCCGAGGCCGCTAACGATGCTAAGGCCGCTGACGCCGACAAGGCCGCTGACAACGCTAAGGCCGTTGGCGCCGACAAGGCGAAGTGTGTGGGTGAGGGCGATATCGTAAGGGACTTTGATCCCGCGGCAGGCGAAGGTCTTAGGCGCGAGCGCGTGACCTGCGAAGCTCCTCAGCATCTGAGCGATGAAGCCATTCCGTATCTGGTCCTGCGTCGTCGCGATGGCGAGGGCGAGGATGCGCCGCTGGTGCCGCGCCTGACGTCTGCCTCGCAGATCGAGGCCTATTCGACCTGCCCGCTATGCTGGTTCGTCTCGTATCGCGTCAAACCCCAGTCGATCGACGCTGGCTTTGGCAATATGGAGAAGGGCAACTTTGTCCACGACGTGCTGGAACACTTGCATGCCCGTCTGCCCCAGGAGGGCATGGAGCGCGTGACACCCATGAATCTGCCACGCGCGAAGGAGCTGCTGCGCGAGGTCTTTGACGAGACCTTGGCCGAGCATGCGGGCAAGCGCGGTACCGAGGGCCTGCTCGTGCCGCTCTCCCCGGTGGAGGAGCGCCAGGTGGCCGAGATTTTGCCGCAGCTGGAGGGCGTGCTTGCCTACGAGTCCGAGGCGCTCGCGCCCTTCGCGCCGCGCTACCTGGAGTTTGCGTTCAACGAGCTCCAGGTCGAGTATGCCGGTTGGCCGCTTGGCGGGCGCATCGACCGCGTTGATGTGGATGTCGAGAATCGCGCCGTGGTAATCGACTATAAGCATCGTTCGGGTGTCGAGGAGTTTAAGCTCGCCGACCCCACGGTGCGCGACGAGGAGTCGGGCGAGGCCCCCATCGACGACCCGCGCTGGCTGCCGCCCCATACCCAGACACTCATCTACGCGCAGGCCATGCGTCGGGCGCTGGATCTGGATACCCGCGCCGCGCTCTATTTTTCGACCAAGGGCGGCAAGCCCGCGCTGCGCGGTGCGGCGAGCGCCGAGTTGCTTGAGGAAGAGCGCGGCGACGGCCGCATCCCAGGCCTTAAGAAGGGCTTTCCCGGCGAGGGCGGCAACATGGACTTCGATGCACTGCTCGATCGCGTGGAGACCGGCATTGCCGAGCGTCTGCGCGAGCTCGAGGCAGGCAACGTTGCCGCCGTCGACCCGACGTCGGCTCAGGCCGCGCATGCGCGCTGCTCGTATAACCACGAAGGAACGTTTGTAAGGAGGGACGTGTAGACCATGGATCTTTCGACTTTGATGCCGCAACAACTGCAAGTCGTCAAAACGCTCGACCGCCCGCTGTTTGTCTCGGCAGGTGCCGGCTCGGGCAAGACCTTTACCCTCACGCGCCGCATCGTCTATGCGCTCTCGCCCGAATCCGGTCCGTTTGTCGAGCATCTGGATCAGGTGCTCGCCATTACCTTTACCAAAGATGCCGCGGCCGAGATTCGCGACCGCGTGCGTCGCGCGCTTATCGAAGAGGGTATGGACGAGGAGGCCCTGACCGTCGACGACGCTTGGATCTCGACCATTCACGGCATGTGTTCGCGCATCCTGCGCGCGCATGCGTTGGAGCTGGGCATCGACCCCGAGTTCACGGTGCTCACCGATACCGACGAGCTTATGGACCAGGCTGTTGAGCATGTGCTGGCCCGCGCGACGGCGCCCGATGCCGCCCCCGAGCTCGCGGCATCGCTCAAGGCCCTCTACGCCTGGTATCCCATGGCGGGCGAGGGCGGTCCCTTTGGCGCCGGCACGACCGTCAAAGGCCTGGTGCGCGATCTGTTGGAGCTATCGAGCCAGCTGCCGGGCGGCATGGACGATGTGCGCGTGGCACGTGGCCAGGCCGACACCTCGGCACTCGCCGATGCCTATCGCGCGGCGTTGGGTGCGAGCAAGGCCGCGACCGAGAAGGCGCAGACGGCGCTCGATGCCATCGACGCGTTCGAGGCGAGCGGCAAGACCATGGTTGATGCGGCGCGACTCATGATGTCGTGTACCATGCCGCGCGCGAGCAAGGCATTCCCTAAGGAGCAGATTGAGCTGCTCAAGGCCGAGGCCGCCGATGCGTTTATCAATATCGTGCTCGCCTGCGGTGGTCCGGCGCTCGATGCGCTGGTGGGCCTGGCCCGTTCCGTGGAGGCAGAGTATCGCGCGCTGAAGGCTGCCCAGTCCGCCCTCGATAATAACGACCTGCTGCGCATGGCGTATGAGGCGCTGCGCGACTACCCGGCTATTCGAGCGGCCTATGAAGGCCGCTTTAAGATGGTCATGATCGATGAGTTTCAGGATATCGACCAGATGCAGGTCGATTTGATTCGCTATCTGACGGGTGCGGGGGAGCGCGCGCTGTGCACCGTGGGCGATGCGCAGCAGTCCATCTATCGCTTTCGTGGGGCAGAGGTCGAGGTGTTCCGTCGCCAGGAGCGCAAGGTGGGCTCTTCTGCTGCGCCCGAGACCTCCGTCGCATCCGATGCCCCTGCCGGCGAGCTCGTCAAGCTCGTGCGCAACTTCCGCAGCCACGACGAGGTGCTGCGCTATGTGGCACGCGTCTTTGACGGCGATACCGGTGGTTTGATGCAGGGGTTCTTGGATCTTGAGCCGAGTGACGATCGCGAGGACAAGCTCAAGGCAAAGGCTTCGCGCCGCCAGGCGCTACTCGTTGCCGGCGGCAGCACCCAGGAGCGAACGCAGGCGAAAGCTCGTGCGATTGCGGAGCGGTTCCAAGCGCTCGTTAAAGCGGGCCAGCCCCAGGGCGGCATGGTGCTGCTACTGGGCCGCATGACCAATGCCGATGTCTACGCCCAGGCCTTCCGCGACCAGGGGCTCGACTGCGTGATCGCAGGCGGCTCGGTCTTTGCCCAGGCTGCCGAGGTCCAAACGGTGCGTGCCCTGGTGTGCGCGCTTGCTAACCCGGCCGATACGGCGCAGGGTCTTATGCCGCTGCTGGCCTCACCGATGTTTGCGCTCGGCGCTCAGGAATTCTTGGCGCTGGCGACCAAGCTGGACGAGCAGACGGGGGAGACGTCGCGCCGCAACATCGATGCGGGCATCATGAGCGATTTCGATGTGCCCGGCTTGCAGGGCTTGCCGCTCGTGACGCGCGCCCGCGAGGTGCTGCGCTATGCGCTGCGCCGCGTGGGACGTGATTCGTTCGCGGCGATCGCGCGCGACGTGGTCAACGCTTCGGGCTGGTTTGTGCGTCTGGCGCAGCGCGGCCCCGAGGGCAAGGCCATTGCCGCCAACGTGCTCAAGGCGCTCGACGCCGTGGCCGAGGCGGAGGCCGAGTTCGGTAACTCGCCGCGCTCCATCGCGCTTGCCTTCGATCTCTTCCTGGCGGGCAAGGAAGCCCCGGGTGCCCTCAACGAGGAGGGCGACGGCGCGGTACGCATCATGACGGTGCACGCCTCCAAGGGTCTGGAATATCCGGTCGTGGCGGTTGCGGAGTGCTTTGGCGTGCGTAAGTCCTCGGGTGCGGCACAGATGGGTCGCGTCGATGGCGGAGCGCAGGTCGTGGCACTGCCGGCGCGCTTCGACGGCGTTAAGCTCGCCGACGGTACCTTCGTGAAGGGCGACGACGTCAAAAAGCAGTTTGAACACGCGTTTAAGGGCAAGGGCACGTCACTGTGGTTGCCGCCAGAGCTCATGGAGGACGTCTGCGCGACGGGCTCTCCCGCCGAGGCGTTTGCCCGCCTGCGCAACGACGACCTGCAGCTTTCGCTCGAGGAGCGGGCTCGTCTGCTCTATGTCGCCATGACGCGAGCGCGCGAGTTGGTCATTCTGGCGATGGATGCCGGCGTGAGCCGCGGCAAGGTGTGTGCGCCGACCTTCGACGTCGAGACCGATCTGACCTACGACGTGCTGCGCCGCATCCTGCCGACCGACAGTCTGGACATGCCGCAGCTCGATAGCGACCGTTTGGTGTTCGACAACTCCCAGTCGGGCGACTACGAGCTTATCTCGCTGGCGGACTTTACGTTTGGCGAGCAGGCGTTTGAGGCCAACGCTTCGCTGGATGCCGAGGGCAGGCTTGTTCGCGGCGATGTCGATGTCGCTGATAATGTTGCGCACTCAACTGTGCCCGGTCCTGCCGACCCCGAGCCCGATTCGTTTGAGCTCGTGTATCCCCAGGCAGTGGGCGTGCGCATGGGCATCTGCCCGTATCCGATGCGTGATTCGTATAGCTACTCGTCAATCGCCGCGGCGCTCCATGCCGAGGCGGAAGACCGTGCCGCCGAGGCACATGTTCCCATGGACGAGTCCGGCGATGATGCAGAGTCGGATGGCTCGGAGATGGCCGATGCAGACGTGGCTGCTGTCGAGCCTGCCGGCAATCCCATGGCCTTGGGTTCGGCCTTCCACGCCGCCTGCCAGTGGCTCATCGAGATGGGTGCCGATGCATTGCCCGCTGAGCGTGCCGACGCCCTGGCTCGCCTGTGGCACCTGACGCCAGAACAGCGCGAGCGCCTCGATGCCGCTCTGAATCGCTGGCTCAAGTCGTCGGTTCGTGCCGAGCTGCTCGCGTGGCCGTGCATCCGTGCCGAGGTGCCGTTCTTTTCGCTGGGCTGCGAGGATGAGGACATCGCCCGCTACGGTGCCTATGCCGAGGGCGCCATCGACGCTTTGGCGACGAGCCCGGCGGATTCGTCACGTGCGCTGGTCATCGACTACAAGACGGGCGGCACACCGGACGAGACGCCGGAACAGCTGCAGGAGAAGCACGCCCTGCAGGCGCGCGTTTACGCTGATGTTCTGCACAAGGCGGGCTTTGAGGCCGTGACCGTCAAGTTCGTCCGCGTGGAGCAAGTCGACCCCGCCAACCCGTGCGAGCCTCAGGTGGTCACCTACAGCCTCTAGCCCTCAATAACTTGCGGTGGAATACGGACTGTTTTGGCCAAAAAAGCCGCCAAACAGTCCGCATTTCACCGCAACGCATGGGAGAGCCTGGGGCGGTACAATGGCTCGAACGGTTCAAACGAATAAGGAGCCATCATGCAGCTCGCCAAAACGCTTAAGGTGACGCCGGAGGAGCTTTTTGACGCTCTGGCGGGGTCCATCATGCAGGATATCGAGAACGCCACGGGCAAGCGTCCCAGCCGCAACAAGCTCAACGGCTATAAGTACGAGAAGCGCGCCCAGTCCGCAAAAGGCAAGGCCAAGGGCATGGCGATCAAGGTTAAAATCAAGCACTTTGACTACCCGTGTCTCTATGAGGTCCGTTTTCAGTATGCGGCGGGCATCAATACTATGCGCTATGAGGCTGCACCTGCTGGCGATGGTGCCTGCGAGCTCACCTATACCGAGGATTTTCAGGGTGTGGGTGGCAACACGTCTGGCACGCGCGGCAAGCTCGGCCTCTTCTTCTATGAGCGCAAGCTCAAGAGCCACGCCAACCAGACGATTGATCAAATCGTCAAATACATCGAGGGCGAGCGCCGCGTAAAGGCTAATCCCGCCTTCGCCGATGATACTGCCGAAAACGCTTCGGATGTATTCCATTGATACCCTGTGCAAAAGCTTTACCGCTCTTCACATCAACTGTGAACACTTCAGGCTTCGAGTCAGTAGCGAGCGGCCCGACAAAAGTAGTTGATGGAAGTGCCAAATGAATAAGAATGCCACTGCGCAGCTGCACATCTATTCCGCCTTTTTCGTTCTCGCGGGATTTGTTTTAAATCGGGGAGTGTTTCTACTTTTCCTTGCGGATAAAGGAATGTCTGTCACGGAAATCGCGCTTTATCAAGCCCTATTCAACATTGCCACGGTCGTCCTCGAGCTGCCAACAGGGCTGGTAGGCGATTTCTTTGGAAAGAAGTTTTCGATTCAAGTGGGCGTGCTGCTGCTTTTCTTCCATACGGCTGGCATGCTGTTGCTCTCAGGCCCCTTTCTTGTCGTGCTTTCCCTTGTTGAGGCCCTCGCCTACTCCCTTCAATCGGGATCCGAACAAGCACTTTTATATGAAATTGTTCGAAATGCCGACCAAGGAGAACGCTTCCTCACCATCAACGCTCGGCTGCTTGCCGCGCAATCAATCGCTACGGGAACGGCAATCGTACTTGGATCATTCATTGCCCAAGTATCTTGGAGTGCCCTCTACGTATGCGTTTCCGTTTTCTATCTCCTGCAGCTTCTCCTTCTGTATCCCATTGAGAGGATGGAAACGACCCATTCCAAAAACTCTGGGGAGGAAAGGTTTGACGTAGCCAAGATCTTCAGACGCGAAACCTGGTGCATTGGAGAATCCGCTTTTGCGGTGTTGCTTCTTCTAATCGGCACAAGCATGCTCGATGGATTCTATGGGAGTTATTACAACTTGAATCAGTTGGTATTCGACGCATTTGATGCTCCCGTCTCCATAATAGGAATCTTTTTCGGTGCATCCTATGCAGTAAATGCGACGGCCTACATTGCAGCAGATTTCTTCTCATCGCGTTTCGGGAAAAGAAATACCATGCTCGGCTCGATGCTAATCGAGGCCGGTCTTTTCATGATTCTTCCGTGGTTCGCTTCAAATCCGCTGTGTTTGTTTGGCCTTAGCATGGCGCTTTGCTTTCTCCCAGAAGTGGTGTACATCACTTCGGAAAACTTAATCCAAGACGCGATAGCGGACGATCTCCGTGCGACGATCCTTTCCGTCGCGTCTCTGGTAAGGGCTCTCTTTTCTGCAATGTTTTTCTCCATATTTGGATATGTGTTGGGGTTATATCCCATTCAGATAGCGCTCGGTGTTATTGGCGCAATCGCGATAGCAATTACCGCCGTTGTTTCTTTAAAAATGGTAGGAATACATGTCTCCAAGAATTGATATATCGATTGACGAGCTGCCCGAAGCGTCGAGCCTTCTTGATGGACATGACTATTCGTCACAAATCATTCAGCGTATCGCCGGGGTTCCAGTAATACTCGATATATCTGGATGCCCTCATTCCCCTTTTTGAAGGTCCCAAATTGACTACCCGTGTTGGTTTGGCTAGGTTCGGGTGCTATCCGCGCCGTGCGGTAAAATCGTTCAGTCAGAACACGAACCCGCATCGGAGCTCATCACATGGCATTCGTCCATCTGCACAACCACACCGTTTTCTCCATGCTCGACGGCGCAACCCGTATCCAGGATATGGTCAATCGCGCCGTAGAGCTGGGCATGCCCGCCGTCGCCATTACCGACCACGGCTACATGTATGGCGTGCCCGACCTGGCGCTGGCCTGCGACGCCGTCAACCACAACACGCCTGAGTACAAAACCTGGAGTCACGACAAGGCCTTTTTGGAAAAGGATCGCCGCGACGAGCTGGTGGAGCCCGATCCCGAGGAAAACCCGCGCGAGCATGCCCAGTATGTGAAGGACATGGCCATGTGGGACGAGAAGGGCAACATCGACGAGCTCAAGCCGCCTCTGGTCATCAAGCCCATCTTTGGCTGCGAGGTCTACTTTACGCCGGACGAGACCCTTGCTCGCGACCATAAGCCCGAGCTCTACCACATGATCCTTCTGGCCAAGGACCAGGAGGGCTACGTCAACCTGATGCAGACGGTCTCCGAGGCAGCCGTGCAGGGCTTTTACTACAAGCCCCGCGTGACGCTCGACAACCTGCGCCGCCACGCCAAGGGCATGATCTGCACCAGCGCCTGCATCGCGGGCATCATTCCCAAATACATCGACCGCGGTGACATGGAGGGCGCCATCAAGTGGGCCGAGACCTTCCGTGATACCTTTGACCCCGGCGACTTTTATATCGAGATCCAGGAACACGGCATCACCACCGACAACGGCCTGACCGATGAGCAGATGGACCGCACGCTCATCGACATCGCCAAGCAGGTAGGCGTCAAGGTCATCGCCACCAACGACTTCCACTACCTGCGCCGCGAGGACGCTCCCGTGCAGGACGTCATCATGTGCATTGGCATGAACGCCAAGGTCGACGATCCCAACCGCATGCGCATGACCGGCTCGGAGTTTTACATGAAGACCGAGGAGGAAATGCGGGCGATGTTTCCGTATTGCCCCGAGGCCTGCGACAACACGCTCGAGATCGCCGACAAGTGCTACGTGGAGCTGGACTGGGACTCCATCATCCTGCCGCGCTTCCCGTTGCTCGATCCCGGCGAGACGCACGAGAGCCAGTTCCGCCGCGAGTGCGAGAAGGGCCTGCGCCAACACTATGGCGACGACTGGGCCACGCGCGAGATCGGTGGCGTCAACATCAAAGAGCGCTTTGAGTACGAATACAAGGTCATCTGCGACAAGGGCTTTGCCGCCTACTTTTTGATCGTCGCTGAGTACGTGCAATGGGCCAAGGACAACGGCATTGGCGTCGGCCCCGGCCGTGGCTCGGCTGCCGGCGCTATCGTCGCCTACGCCATGAACATCACCGCGTTCGATCCGCTCGAGAACGGCCTGATGTTCGAGAGGTTCCTGTCCCCGCAGCGTACCGAGATGCCCGATATCGATATGGACTTCGACGATGAGCGGCGCCTCGAGGTCGTGGAGCACGTTCGCCAGCTCTACGGCCCCGAGAAGGTCACCCACGTCATCACCTACTCGACCATTAAGGCCAAGCAGGCCATCAACGACGCCGCTCGCGTCCTGGACTACCCGGTCTACATGGGCCAGCGTCTGTCCAAGATGGTCTCGAGCGACCCCAAGGTCAAGCTCAAGCAGGTGCTCGAAAAGCAACCCGGCAAAGAGGACCTGTTTAACCCCGATTTTGCCGAGGCATATAAAAAGGACGACGACGCCCGCCGCATCATCGACACGGCGCTCTCAATCGAGGGCCTCACCCGTGGCGAGGGCGTGCACGCGTGCGCCGTTCTGATCTGCCGCGACCCCGTCAACGAGCACGTGCCCACCAAGCTCGACACCAAGGGCGGCGTCGAGATTACCCAGTACGAGGGCCATACCGTTGCCGACATGGGCCTGCTCAAGATGGACTTCTTGGGCCTGCGCACGCTGACTGTTATCTCCAAGGCCAAGGCAAACATCAAAAAGAACTTCGGCATCGACATCAAAGAGGAAGAGATTCCTTTTGACGACCCCGAGATCTTTAAGCTCATGGGTTCCGGCCACACCGCCGGCGTCTTCCAGGTCGAGTCCGCAGGCATGACGGCCACGATCAAGAACATGAAGCCCACCGAGTACAAGCACGTCGTAGCATTGATCGCCCTGTACCGCCCGGGCCCGCTGGGCGCCGGCATGGTTTCGTCCTACATCAACCGTATGAACGGCAAGGAGCCGGCGGTCTCCTACGACGACCGCCTGGACGACATCCTGGGCGAAACCTACGGCACCATGGTCTACCAGGAGCAGGTTATGCTCATCTCCGTCGAGATGTGCGGCTTCTCCAAGGGCGAATCGGACTCGCGTATCCGTAAGCCCGTGGCTAAGAAGAAAATCAAGCTGCTCACGTCGACGGTGCTCCACTGGGAGGATGGCTCCGACGAGACCACCTACGACCACTGGATGAACGGCGCCATCAAGAACAACTATACGCGCGAGGTCGCCCAGAAGATTTGGGACGATGTTCTCGAGTTCGCGTCCTACGCCTTCAACAAGTCGCACTCCGCCGGCTACGCCATTCTGGTTATGCAGACGGCGTGGCTCAAGGCGCACTATCCGCACGAGTACATGGCGGCCGTTCTGACGTCCTATACGGGCAAGACCGACAAGATCGTGCACTACGTCTCGGCATGCCGTCACGACGGCATCCCCGTGCTGTCGCCAGATGTCAACGAGTCCGGTACCGAGTTCACGGCTACCAAGGAGGGCGTGCGCTTTGGTCTGGCCGGCATCCGCGGCGTGGGCACCGGCGTGGCGCAGGCGATTATCGCCGAGCGCGAGGCGGGCGGCCCGTTTAAGACGCTGCACGACTTTGTCGAGCGCGTGGACTCGAGCCAGGCCAACCGCCGCGTGATCGAATCGCTCATCAAGGCAGGCGCCTTCGACTCCACGGGGTATCCGCGTCGCCAGATGATGCACTTTGTGGACAAGAACAACCCCGAGAACATCATCGATGCCGCGGTAAAGCGCCAGAAGGATCGCGCGAGCGGGCAGACGTCGTTCTTCGATATGTTTGGCGACGTTGAGGGCTCGGGCTTTGAGGTGAGCGTGCCCGATCCGGATGGCCAGGAATGGGACCGCCACCTCAAGTTGAGTCAGGAGAAGGAGGTTCTGGGCATCTATGTCTCGGACCACCCGCTGCGCCCGTTTGAGTATGCACTAGCCAAGGCGCGTGACTTCTCGTTCTCGCAGATCGACACCGGCTACGAAGTTCAGAATCCTACGGGCGGCACCATCAACCAGGAAATTCCCGAGGGCAAGGCGCTGTGGTGGGCCGGCATGGTCTCGAGCGTGTCCAAGCGCGTGACCAAAAACGGTGACCCCATGGGCATCGTGCAGCTCGAGGACATGGAAGGCGAGGCCACCGTCGTCGTGTTCCCCAAGACCTACAAGGAGGCCGAGGGGTACCTGTACGGCGAGGTCGATCCCGAGACCGGCGCGCAGCTGTCCGATGCCTTTGTGCGCATTAAGGGCAAGCTCGAGCGCTCGGACCGCGGCGACCAGATCATCGCGCAGGAGATCGTGCCGCTCGAGCTTAACGAGGAGAACAACAAGCCCAAGGTGTTTGAGGTCATGGTGCCCAACAGCCGCTTTAGCCAGGGCAATATGGCGCGTCTTGCCACGGTGCTTACCGCCAACCCGGGCGGCGACCGCGTGGAGATCTTTATCGAGCAGGTGGACGGGCGCGTGCTACGTGCCGAGGTGCCGGCCAAGGTCAACGCGCGCTCGATTCCGCTGCTGGCCGAGGCAAAGGCGATTGTGGGTAACCAGGGTCGCGTGACGGTTATCTAAGCTACCCCGGGTGAGATTGGAGGAAGTGATGGCGCAGGGGACGTTTGTGCAGGCGCTTCGCAAAGAGGCGGCGTTGAGCGGCACCTTTATGAAGGGCCGCTCGCTCATGCTCAACGGCGCCGTGCTGTCGATTGAGGACAGCGGCTCGCGCTTCTCCAAAAACGTGACGGTTGAGGGCTCGGTGCGCGGTTCGCGCGGCGACCTGTACAAGACGCACGTGGCGCTCGATATGGACGAGCACGAGGTTATCGACTACGACTGCGACTGCCCCGCCGCATACCGCTATCCCGGTATGTGCAAGCACGCCATCGCCACAGCGCTGGCGTACCTGGACACCAGCGGCATTGAGCCTGTTGAGGGGCTGCGCATGCCGGTTCGCACGTTTACGGCGCAGCCGAAACAGCCCGCGCGCGCCGCGTCCGCCGCGCCGGCCGTCAACCCCAACTTTCCCTTCCCGGCGCCCGTCCCCACGAGCCCGAGCCTTGTGGCGGCGCTTTCCGATCTTTCGGACGCGCGCATGGATGAGCTGGCGAGCATGCGCCGCAAACTTGCCGGTGCCGTTGATCCCGACGCCCCCAAAGCGGCGTTGGAGCCCTCGTTGGTGCCGTACTACAATCCGCTGTTCGCTGACCGCTTTAGCTGGGCGCTCGAGTTCCGCATTCGCTGTGGATCGGTCTCCTACGTGGTCAAGGACATCGACGGCATGGCCGATGCCTACGTGCGCGGCGGCACGTTCTCCTATGGCAAGAAGCTCACGTTTGTCCATTCACCTGAGGCCTTTGACGAAACATCGACAAAGCTGCTCAACCTTGTTGTGACGACAGTTGCCTATCTCGATGACATCACAAGCTCGCGTTCGGCGTCGTACGACTTTGCCCGCAGCGGTTTTGTTGCCGAGCGTCAGTTGCCGCTGTCCGAGCATAGCATCGTATATGTGCTGGACCTGCTGCGCGGCCAGACCATCTCCTTTGAGCCCGCCTGGTCGCGGGGGACGACGACGCGTCGCACCTACGACGTGGCGGTTGAGCTGTCTCCGAAAGGGGAGGACGAGGCGTCCGCTAAGCGCCCACCACTTCTTGCCGCCAAAATCGCGCCGGCGGCTGGTGGTAGCTATGACCTGCGCCTGCCCGCCGATATGTACTGCTTTGCGTCGGGCGATGCCGCCTACTTGGTTGACACGCGCCGCGCGCGCCGTACCGACGCTGCATTTGCTCAGCATGCCGCACCTTTTTTGTCGCGCTTGCTGCCGTGCCGCACGCCCGCCCATATTGCCGCCGAGCAGGTGGGTGAGTTCTGCCGTATGGCGCTGCCCATTTTGCGCGACTATACCGACCTCACCGCGCCCGCCGCGCTCGATACTGTGGCACCCGAGGCGAGCTTTGCCATGGCAATCGGCGTCGACGATGGTCTCGTGACCTGCAAAATTACGGTTACCTACGGCGATTGGTCGGCTGATCTCTTTAGTCTTGGTGCTCCGGGCAGTCCTTTCGAAGAGCAACGCCCCGGCGTTCCGCCCCGCGATACGCTGGCGGAGTTTCGCGTTATGGACACGGCTGCCATGTACTTCGATTTCTACGAGGGCGGCCTGGCGTTTGAGGAGCGCGATGACGAGAGCCTGTTCCACTTGCTGACCGAGGGCCTGTCTGCCCTGTCCGAGCTGGGCGAGGTCATGCTCAGCGACCGTCTGCGCCAGATTTCGGTCCGCCCTGCGCCCAAGCTCTCGGTGCGCGCGACCGTCAAGAGTAACTTGCTCGATGTCGAGCTGGGCGCGAGCGGGCTTTCGGCCGCGGACCTTGCCGTCTATCTCGATTCGTACAAGCGCCACCAGACGTTCGCGCGCCTGACGTCCGGCGACATCGTGCGCCTGGATGAGGGAGCGCGTGCCGCGTTTGGTCTTGCCGAGGACCTAGGCGTCGATGCCGTCGACCTGCTCGACGGCGTGTCGCTTCCCGCGTCGAGTACCCTTTTTGTCGATAGCATGCTCGCACGCACGCCGGCGCTCGAGGCCGATCGCGACGCTGCGTTCCGCCGCACCGTCGAGCGCCTGGACACGCTCGGCAAGATGGACTTTACGGTGCCGGCATCGCTCAAGGCAACGATGCGCGGCTACCAGGTCGACGGATACCAGTGGCTCGGCTCGCTCGAACACCTGGGCCTTGGCGGCATCTTGGCCGACGACATGGGCCTGGGCAAAACGCTCCAGATGATCGCGCATATCCTGGCGCGCGTGGAGGCGGGGGACACCAAGCCCACGCTCGTGGTATGCCCGGCCTCACTCGTGTACAACTGGACTGCCGAGCTGGAGCGCTTTGCCCCGTCGCTCGATGTGTGCGCCATTGTGGGCGCCAAGGCTCAACGTCGTGTACAGATTGCCGGCGTGGCCGAGCATAACGTGGTCGTAACGTCGTATGACCTTATGCGGCGCGATATCGACGAGTACGTCGAGCAGGATTTTGCCCGCGTGGTGCTCGATGAGGCACAGTACATTAAAAATCCGCTCACGCAGGTGGCGCGCGCTGCCAAGCGCCTGCCTGCCGGCGTGCGCTTTGCCCTGACGGGCACGCCCATCGAAAACCGCCTGTCCGAGCTCTGGAGCATCTTCGACTTTTTGATGCCGGGCCTTTTGGGGACGCGCGAGTCGTTTGCCAAGCGCTTTGAGAGCTCCGTCGAGCATGCCGAGGGCGATAGCGCCGCTCGCCTGCAGGCGCTCGTGTCGCCGTTTGTGCTGCGCCGTGTTAAGGAAGACGTGGTGGCCGACCTGCCCGAGAAGATCGAGGACACCGTCATGGCACAGCTTACCGGCGAACAACGCAAGCTCTACCTGGCCAACCAGGACCGCATCGCCCAGCAGGTGCAGCACCGCGAGGCTGGGGAGTTTAAGAAGGACAAGCTCAAGGTGCTCGCCGAGCTCACCAAGCTGCGCCAGATCTGCTGCGACCCACGTCTACACTACGAGGATTACAAGGCGGGGAGCGCAAAGCTCGATACGTGTATGGAGCTCGTGCACGGCGCACTCGACGGCGGGCATCGCATCCTGTTGTTCAGCCAGTTTACGGGTATGCTCGATATCATCGGTAAGCGCTTGGCCAAGGAGGACATCGCCTTCCTTAAGCTCACGGGCGCTTCGTCCAAGGAGAGCCGCGCCAAGATGGTCGCGCAGTTCCAAGCGGGCGAGGTCCCGGTCTTTTTGATTTCGCTCAAGGCGGGCGGCGTGGGCCTTAACCTGACGGCGGCCGACGTGGTCATCCACTACGACCCGTGGTGGAACGTGGCGGCGCAGGACCAAGCGACCGACCGCGCGCATCGTATTGGCCAGCAACATACCGTGACCGTGTACAAGCTCATCGCCAAGGACACGATCGAGGAGCGCATCATGCAGATGCAGGAGTCCAAGCGCGACCTGGTCAACAGCGTGCTCGGCGGCGACGGCATCTCGTCGGCGCTGTTTACCCGCGAAGATGTTCTGGCGCTGCTGGGCGGCGACGGGCGCTAACCCGCTCGGGTGGGGCCGCCAGGGCGGATAGCGCACGCTGCCCCATCGTCCCCGCCCGTTATGTGTTCATTTGCAATGCCGTGGATGGTTTGTCTGCCTTTGGGCATAAGAACCATCAAGAACATTGGCACGTCAGCAAAGGAGAACATCATGGCGAAATTCTTTAAGGACCCCGACGGTAAGCTCATTGCCGCCCTTGGCAACGACGTTGCAACCCCTGCCGGTTGCACGGAACTGACCGCAAACACTGAGGACGCGGCGCACGAGAAGCACGTGCCTGTTGTCGAGACCGAGCGCGACGGTCACGTGATTCGCGCACGCGTTGGCTCGGTCGAGCACCCCAGCCTGCCCGAGCACTATATTGAGTGGATCGCCCTTGAGGCCGAGGGCCGCTTAGAGGTCCATTACCTTGAGCCCGGCATGAAGCCCGCGACGTTTTTCGCGGGCGGCTCCAAGACCGGTACCGTCTATGCCTATTGCAACCTGCACGGGCTGTGGTCCGCGACGTTCTAGGAGCGCGCCCCCGCTCGGGGTATCATAGCTAGCATATGCACATGCGAGCGCCGGCTGCATTATGCGGCCGGCGCTTTTACTACGACAACGATGGTTTACGACGGAAAGGGCTGAGCCATGAAGCTCGCGCTTGCACAGATCGATATGCGCCTGGGTGATATTGAGGGCATTTGCGGCCGCATCGAGGACCAGGCTCGTCTGGCCCACGAGCGCGGGGCGCGCGTGCTGTGCGTTCCGGCTCCGCTCTTTATGGGCGCCATGCCCGGGGGCCTGGTGGGCACTGCCGACTTTGAGCACGACATGCTTGCCGGCTTGACTGGTGTCGCCGAGCGTATCCAGGAGCTTGACATGATCTGCATCGTGCCCGCGGCGGTTTCGTTTGAGGGCCAGCCGCTGCTCGACTACATGATGCTCAAGGACGGTCATGTGGTGCCGGCGCGTTCGAGCATTGCCCTGCAGCGTGGCGAGAACAACGACACGCGTTGGGCGCCGCCGGTGTTCGACGTGGACGGCGTGCGCATCGCCGTGATTTTTGACTTGGACCGCGAACTCGAGATGTTGCCGACCGGTGTTGACCTCATTGCGTATTTCCAATTCAATGCGTTTGACATGACCGACCGCGAGACTGCCGCCATTGCCGCCGTTCGCAGCGGCGCCTACCGCAAGATCGCATCCAAGCGCAGTGTGTGGTTTGCCTGTATGGCGCCGGTCGGTGCCTATGACGAGTCGGTGTATACCGGCGGTTCGTTTGTGCTCGACGACTGCGGTCGCGTGGTGGCCCAAGCGCCGTGTTTTGAGGAGAGCCTGCTGGTTCAGGAGATTCAGCGCGGCGTGATGCTCGATGCCCTGGAAGATCACGAACTGCCCGAGTTCCGTTCCGAGGAGTGGCTGTGGCAGGCGCTGGTGCTCGCCGTGCGCGACAACGCCCGGGCCCACGGTGCGTCGCGCGCCGTGGTGGCACTCGAGGGCGACTTGCCGTCGTCCCTGCTGGCGGCGCTGGCCGTCGACGCTCTGGGCCCACGTAATGTGATTGGCCTGGTGCTGGGGCGCAACCGCATCTTTACGCCGGCGCAGGAGGAGGCCGAGGCTGCTCGCTGTGCCGCCGTTCGCGCCATTGCCGAGCGCCTGCATATTCGCACGGTTGAGCGCGATGCGCCGGATGCCGCGCGCGTGCTCGACCGCGATGTGTCGGCGGGCGACGCCGAGCGCCTGCGCTCTCGCACGCTGGGCCTCATGCTGGAGGACACGGCGCTCGAGTTGGGTGCGATGGCGCTGAGCCCGCTGTCCAAAACCGAGTACGCACTGGCGGCGCCGGCGCTTTGCGGCGGCTACCAGGGCGATTATGCGCCCTTTGGCGATGTGTATCTGTCGACGCTTGAGTTTGTGGCGCGCGTGCGCAACCGCACGTCTGCCGTGGTGCCCCAAGAGCTCGTGACGCTCAACGCGGTGGAAGATTGTATGGAGCGAGTGCTGGCGCAGGCGCTCTCGACGCTCGACGGTCCGGTCGATATGCTCGACCGCGCGGCACAGCTGCTCGGCGGGGTCGAGCCGGGTGAGATCGATGGCGCGCTTGAGGCGCACGTGGACCGCAATCGATCTTTCGACGACATCCCGATGGCCGCTGGCAAGCCTGAGGCCTGCTCGCTGCTGCTGATGCTCGTTCGACAGGGTGAGGCTGCCCGCCGCATGTTGCCGACGGCGCCGATCGTTTCGTCCCGTTCGTTTGCCGAGCGCTCCTGGCCGTACATGCTCGCGTGGTCCGACCTGGGGCTTAACGGCAAGGAGCGTATGACGGTCGATTCGCTGGCGCGCGCCGAGGTGCGCCGTTTTGCTGACGAGGATACTAGTGAGCGCGTGCGAAACGAGATGATGGGCGTGCTGGGCGAGCTACTGGGTATTTCGCCCGAACAAATGGAGGAGTTGCGCTCTGAAGACGGTCAGCGTCGTTTACACGAGGGAATGAAAAAGTTCGAGGGCGAGGTTCAGGACGCCATCGATAAGATGATGGGCGGCCAGGGTGGCCCGCAGGGTGGGCCCCAGGGTGGCCCGATGCCGCATCCGCCGGTTGATCCCCGACAGTTCCCATTCTTCTCGCAGAACTAAACTGGGGATGGGATTCGCTCTCAACCCCGATACTTCAACTAAGCATCTTGACCCCGTTGTGTTATTCTAGAACAGACGTTCGTGAGTAGTGCGCGGGGCCTTGCCTTGCGCTTGGTAAAAGACGAGGGGAGGTTGGCTTGGTTATTTTAGGCATTGACCCCGGTTTGGCTCATACGGGTTGGGGGATTATCGAGGAGCGGCGTGGCGAGGTTCGCTGCCGTGCCTATGGCTGCATCGAGACCAGCGCGGGTAGTCCGCTCGCGGTGCGCCTGTCGCATATCGCCCGCGACCTCAAGGGTGTCGTGGAGCGCTATCGACCCGATACCGCTGCTATCGAGAGCATTTACTTTGGCGCCAACGTTCGCTCGGCCATCCCTACGGCGCATGCCCGCGGCGCCGCGCTCGTGGCGCTTTCGGAATGCGCGCTCGAGATTGGCGAGTATACGCCTATGCAGATTAAGCAGGCTGTTGTGGGCACCGGCGCTGCGGACAAACGGCAGGTCGCGTATATGGTTCGTATGCTCACGCAGCTCGATCACGACCCGCATCCCGACCATGCCGCCGATGCCCTGGCCTGCGCCATCTGCCACGTTAACCTCAGCCGCACCCGCGCCCTCACCGGCGGCGAGTTCTATCAACAGAGAGGAACCGGATACTGATGATTTCCCAGCTCCATGGAACGCTTGTCGAGGCCACGATGAGCTCGGCCGTCGTCGACGTGTCGGGCGTTGGCTTTGAACTCGGCATCTCGGGCAGCACTGCGGCCACGTTGCCGACGCCCGGCGGCGAGGTCCGCCTCTACACGCGTATGCAGGTGCGCGAGGACGCCATGACACTTTTCGGTTTTTCCTCAAAGGATGAGCGCACGATGTTCGATCGGCTCGTGTCCGTCTCGGGTGTCGGTCCGCGCCTGGCGCTTGCCGTGCTCTCCACCTATACCGTGGGACAGCTGTATTCCCTGGTGATGGCCGAGGACGACAAGGGCATGGCCAAGGTGCCCGGCGTGGGCAAAAAGACCGCCCAGCGCCTCATCTTGGAGCTCAAGAGCACCTTTGCCAAGGACAAGGGCTTTGTGCCGGTCGATGCGATCCCCGGTCAGGTTGCGATGCCCGTGCCCGCTGCCGCTCCCTCGGCCATCGATGACGCCCGTGCGGCGCTCCTTTCCATGGGCTTTAGCCCGCAGGAGACCGATGTTGCCCTGAGCGGGTATGATGGGCAGGATATGCGTGTCGAGGATTTGCTCGGCGCGGCGCTTAAGCGACTCGGAATGGATGCGTGATGTGGGAAGCCGATGACTCTCAGGACCTGTGGGCGACGCCCGGCAACTCGCCGGCGGCATCCATGGCGCACGGCGAGCGCATGGTGGGCTCGGAGCTGACGGCCGAGGACCTCGATGTCGATCGCACTTTGCGCCCCCAGCGCCTGGACGATTACTGCGGCCAGGAGCATATCAAGCAGAGCCTGCGCGTGTTGATCGAAGCGGCGCAGAGCCGTGGCGAGACGCTCGACCACGTGATCTTCTCGGGCCCTCCGGGTCTGGGCAAGACCACGCTGGCTACGGTTATCGCCAACGAGCTGGGCGCTCAGATCAAGACCACGAGTGGCCCCGCCATCGCGCGCACGGGCGACCTGGCGGCCATCCTTACTAACTTGCAGCCGGGTGATGTGCTGTTTATCGACGAGATCCACCGCCTCAACCGTTCGGTCGAGGAAGTCCTGTACCCCGCGATGGAGGACTTTGCCCTCGATATCGTGATTGGCAAGGGTCCGGCGGCGCGCTCGATTCGCCTGGATATCCCCAAGTTTACGCTGGTAGCAGCAACGACCCGCTCAGGCATGTTGACCGGCCCGTTGCGCGACCGCTTTGGCATTTCATATCGCCTGGATTACTACACGGTCGAGGAACTCGCGCAGATTGTGACGCGCTCGGCGACTATCCTGAGCGTGACGATCGACCATCCCAGTGCACTCGAGATCGGCTCGCGTTCGCGCGGCACGCCACGTCTTGCCAACCGCCTGCTCAAGCGCGTGCGCGATTACGCACAGGTGCGCGGCAACGGCCCCATCGAGCTCGATATCTGTCGCCAGGCGCTCGAGTTCTTCGAGATCGACGAGCTCGGTCTGGACTGGATGGATATTCGCATTTTGGAGACGCTCGCTAAGACGTTCTCCGGTCGTGCCGTGGGACTTACGACCCTTGCCAGCGCGGTGGGCGAGGACCCGGGCACGCTCGAGGATGTCCATGAGCCGTATCTGCTGCAGTGCGGGTTGATGATTCGCACGCCCCAGGGCCGCCAGGCAACGCTTCGCACCTTTGAGCACTTGGGGATTGAACCTACCGTTTAGGGCGCTTTGTTTTGGCGGGTTGTTAAGCTATCGCTGAGCATTGGATAAACATATCGCCATTCATCGGTTACGGGTGTTTTACTATTGCGCGCCCGTGCTATGCTGAATTGGTCTTTTTCTCATTCGGTAACGAAAGGACCGCCCATGCCTACTGACATCGAAATCGCACGTTCTGTCACGCCGCTGCCTATTACCGAGGTGGCCAAGAACGCCGGCGTCGACGTTAAGCACCTGATTCCGTACGGCTTCGACAAGGCTAAGGTCGATTATTCCCTGCTCAACGAGCCGACTGATCACCAGGCCAAGCTCGTCCTCGTGACCGCTATCAACCCAACGCCTGCGGGCGAGGGCAAGACCACCACGACCATCGGTCTGGCCGACGGCCTGCGCCGTCGCGGCGTCAAGAGCGCCGTGGCCCTGCGCGAGCCTTCGCTTGGCCCCGTCTTTGGCGTTAAGGGCGGTGCTGCCGGCGGCGGCTGGGCTCAGGTCATCCCCATGGAGGATATCAACCTGCACTTTACCGGTGACTTCCATGCCATCGGTGCTGCCAACAACCTGCTGGCCGCCATGCTCGACAACCACATTCAGCAGGGCAACCAGCTCGGTATTGACGTTAAGCGCATCACTTGGAAGCGCGTCGTCGATATGAACGACCGTCAGCTGCGCCACGTCATCGACGGCATTGGCGGTAAGGCCCAGGGCGTGCCGCGCGAGGACGGCTTCGATATCACCGTCGCCTCCGAGGTCATGGCAATCCTGTGCCTGTCTACGAGCATTAACGACCTCAAGGAGCGCCTGGGCGAGATCGTCGTCGGCTACAGCTTTGCCGGCGAGCCCGTCCGTGCCCGCGACCTTAAGGCCCAGGGTGCCATGGCCGCGTTGCTTAAGGACGCGCTCAAGCCCAACTTGGTGCAAACGCTCGAGGGCACGCCCGCGTTTGTCCACGGCGGTCCCTTCGCCAACATTGCCCACGGCTGCAACTCTATCATGGCCACGCGTATGGCGATGCGCTTTGGCGATGTCGCCATTACCGAGGCCGGCTTCGGTGCCGATCTGGGTGCCGAGAAGTTCCTCGACATCAAGTGCCGCATGACGGGCGTTCGCCCCAGCGCCGTCGTGGTCGTCGCGACCGCTCGTGCGCTGAAGTACAACGGTGGCGTCGCCAAGGCCGACCTCAACGAGGAGAACCTCGAGGCACTCAAGGCCGGCATGCCCAACCTGCTGCGTCACGTCGACAACATCCAGAACGTTTATGGTCTGCCCTGCGTAGTCGCCATCAACCGCTTCCCGACGGACACCGAGGCCGAGCTTGCGCTCATCGAGTCCGAGTGCCAGAAGCTCGGCGTCAACGTTAAGCTTTCCGAGGTCTGGGCCAAGGGCGGCGAGGGCGCGCTCGAGCTTGCCGATGAGGTCATGCGTCTGATTGAGCAGCCGAGCGAGCTCAAGTTTGCCTATGAGGACGGCGCCGATGTGGCCGACGCTCTTGAGGCCATTGCCACCAAGGTCTACCGCGCCGACGGCGTCGACTTTACGCCGGCCGCCAAGCGCCAGCTCGCCGAGCTGCGCGAGAACGGCTTTGGCAACCTGCCGGTGTGCGTGGCCAAGACGCAGTACAGCTTTAGCGACAACGCCAAGGCCCTGGGCGCTCCCGAGAACTTCCGCATCACGGTGCGCGAGCTCAAGGTTTCCGCCGGTGCCCACTTTGTGGTCGCATTGACTGGCAGTGTTCTGACCATGCCGGGCTTGCCCAAGGTCCCCGCGGCTGAGAACATCGACGTCGACAGCGACGGCAACATCACCGGCCTGTTCTAAGCCTGTTGCCCCTAGCTGCCTGCCCGCCCCGCCGTGCCCCCAAGGCCCGGCGGGGCTTTTTTATCCTTAGGCCCGCGCATGTCTTGTAGATACCGACGGGCTCTGCCCATCATAGGCTTTTGCGCGGGTAGAATGCATGGATAACTTGATGCTCACGCGCGACGGAAAGGAATCGTTGCATGGATCAGGACAAGACAACCGTGATGGGCGGCTACGGTTCCGCGCAGGCTGGCGATAGCGCCGATGCGACCCGCGTTGTTCCCAACCTCGGTTATACCGACCCCGCCGCGACGCAGCCTTCTGCCGAGCCCACCCGGGTTATGGGCTATGGCGACACGGCGCAGGATTCTTACGCTACATCTTCGCAAGGCCCCTATGGCAACGCAGCTCCGGATCCGTTTGATTACGCGCCGCAGGATTCTTATGCTGCCTCGACGCCGAATCCCTATGACAACCTGCCGCAGAATCCCATTCCGCAGCCTCAGCAGACGACGTATATGCCTCGCACGGCGCAGCCTCGCTACGAGTCGCGCGAGCCGTATCGCGAGTACTCCAAGTCGATTCCGCAATATGGCGAGGACGAGGAGAAGAAGCCGTCGCGTTCGTCGAGCGTGATCAAGAAGATCCTCATCGTACTGGCGATCTTCTTTGCGCTGTCGGTTGTGTTTGCCATCGTGTCGGGCATGCTTAACAAGCGAGGGAGTTCAACGGCCGATGCCACTGTTGAGCAAACCGAGTCCGCCTCGTCTAGCACCGTCGATCTGAGCGATATCCCGGGGCAGTACTGGTCCAACGCCAAGAAGCTCCTTAAGTCGCGCGGCGCCGATCTTTCGAATGCCGTGGTCCTGACTGATGATGGCTCAACGCCCGTCGTCGATGCCAACTGGATCGTTACTTCTGCTTACTATAACGACAGCGGCAACCTCGAAATTCAGCTCACGCACAAGAACAGCTCGGGCAACTCGTCCGACGGCCAAAGCGGTACCGACGGCTCGAGCTCCAATACGCTGGAGGACTTGAGCAACAAGGCACAGGAGCTTGGGGATAAGGCCCAAGAGCTGGGTGATACGGCTCAGAACCTGGGCGACACCGCTCAGAACTTGGGCGACATGGCGACGGATGCCTGGAACGCCCTACAAAACGGCATCTCGGGCGCGCAGGGAAACTAGCGGACGAGCGGAGCGGGGCTACAACTGCTCGGCCGGACGGTCGGGCGAGCTAAAGCCCGAGTCAAACGTAACGACGCATGAGGCATTGGGTCGGCGCTCGTGCACGATGCGTGTCACGCGTTCCAGCAGCTCCTCGTCGGATATGTCAAAGCCGTCGGGACGCACCAGGTCAAACGAAACGAACCCGTCGTGCTCGTGCAGGTCGTGGATGGAGAGCGCGGGGTCGATCTGCATGACGCCGCGCTTGACCCAGCCGCGTAGGTCGTCGCCGGTGGTGGCGATGGGGTCGCAGTGCAGCGTGATACCGATGCCCATCTGCCGTTTGATATCGTGCTCGATGGTGTCCAAAATCTCGTGGTGCTCAAATGCGTCGCCCTCGCCGGGCATCTCCACGTGGGCGCTGGCAAACTGACGACCGGGGCCGTAGTCGTGCACCATGAGGTCGTGTGTGCCCAAGACCTGGGGGTACGACATAATCCTGTCGCGGATTTCCTGGACGAGCTTGGGGTCGGGCGCTTGTCCTAACAGCGGGCTGATGGCGTCGCGCACCAGGCCCAGGCCGCTGATGCAGATGAAGATGCCCACACCCAGGCCTGCCCAGCCATCGAGGTCAAAGCCGGTCGTCTGCGAAATAAGCGCCGCCACCAGGACCGAGCCCGAGGTGATGACGTCGTTTTTGGAGTCCTGTGCTGTGGCGATGAGCGTCTCTGAGTCGATGCGGTCGCCCAACGTGCGGTTGAACGCGGCCATCCAGAGCTTAACGAGCATGGACAAGACGAGGGCGGCTAAGGAGAGCACCGAATATGCAGTGGGGGAAGGCTTGATGATCTTAGTGACCGACTCGAGGATCAGGTTGATGCCGACGGCGCAAACCAGGACGGCGACGAACAGACCGGCTAGGTACTCGTAGCGACCGTGGCCATAGGGGTGGCCTTCGTCTGCCGGGCGGCTGGCAAGGCGGAACCCGAGCAGGCTCACGATGTTGCTCGAGGCGTCGGAGAGGTTGTTGAAGGCGTCGGCGACAAGCGAGACGGAGCCGGCGAGCAGGCCTGCGATGCCCTTGGCCAGGCACAGGGTGATGTTGAGGCCAATGCAGATGAGGCTTGCGGCAAAGCCCGCGTTGGTGCGGCAAGATACATCGACCGGCTCGCCCTCGCTGCCGGGAACAAGCGTATGTACCAGCCGATTTACAAATAGCATAGCGGTCGTCCTCACAATCATGTTTAAGGGGATAGTGTAGCTCGCGCGGAGGCGCTGTGCACCGATGCTCAGAAAATGCAGTAATGGTCTGCCGGTGCTAACGAGCGAGCCTTCTCGTCTGCCTGGGTGGTCCATTTTGGGCCACATGGGTATGGGCATGTGCCTGTTTGCTCGACATACTTAACGTCGATAGCCCCTGTGCAAAGGAGGACGTTTCCATGGACGAGATGTTTGCCATTAAATGTCAAAACTGCGGCGGCCCTATGTACTCGCACCAGGCTAAGCGCAGCTTTGAGTGCGCCTATTGCGGCACGGTCATTCCGTGGCAGGCGGACGCCGGAGAGCCCAAGAGCGCTTTGGGCATTCGCCATACGCCGTTGACGGTGGTGGATGGACTGCTCAAGCTCACGCATGTGTCGCAACTCGAGCGCCCGGAGGACCCGGACTGGTATTTCTTCAATTCGCACTGGCGCAACCAGTCGGTCCAGGAACATCTGCTGTGGGAGGATCGCGGCACGGCGCAGGAGTTCCAAGAGGCCACGCATGTGAGCATTCCTTGCCCCTTCTGCGGAGCGTCCTTTGAGGGCGAGTCAACGCAGCGTGTGTTTGAGTGCCCGTCCTGCGGCAACAAGATCGGCATTGCCGACTTGCTCAAGCCCGGTACGTTTAGCAAACGTCTGACCATGGGCGTGGGTGCGGAGTATGTGCCGGAGCAGGGTATTCCCTGCGAAATTTCGCCGCAGCAGGCACGTGCCAACGCGCTGCAGCTGGTGCGCCAGTACCCGGATGCCTTTGCCGGGCACGACGTGGAAGACTCGATCCAAAACGACATGATGCTCTTCTATTTCCCCATGGCGCTGGCGGACCTGCGTATGATGGCGAGCTTCCCGGGCAAGGGCCTGAGCAAGGAAACCCTGGTGTACTACGAGGTGCTCGACTGGGCGTATCCGCGGGCAAACTATCTGGATGTTCGCCTTATGGGCATTTTGGAGCCGTGGGACTTTGCCAAGGTTGGGCCGTTTGACCCGGCCATGCAGGAAGGTGACTTTCGCGTTGTCTCCGTCGATGCGTCTACCAAGGACCAGGTGGTCATTGATAAGTTGGCGCTCGACATTGCCGGCAACGATGCCGAGGCGGTGCTGGGGCTCAATAAAAAGAGCATCCGCACTTGGGCGCGCAAGGCCCGCAAGCATAAGGACGGCCTGGTGATGGTGCCGGTGTACTTTGTCGATCGTCCGGCGACGGACAGCCGCGATGGCGAGCAGGTGCGCATTGCCGTAAACGGCCAGACGAGCCGCGCGGCAGCGGTGGTGTTTAGCGACAAGCGCGAGACGCATGTGGTGGCGTCGCTCAACCCGAGCCTGCATCTGTCCGGCGAGAGCACCGTGCACGCCACGCCCATCGAGGTCAAATACGTTAAGTCGCCGTTTCTGTACCAGATCGTGCGCCGTGGAGGCGGCGAGCAACCGCGCCAGGTTGCAGCCGCCGTTGAGGGTTCCTACCGAGAAGAAAAGCCCAAACGCAAGGGCTTGCTCGCTGCGATCTTTGGTAAGTAGGGGAGTGGCTCCGGTTGACATGACGGCGTGATAGCCAGAGGCACGGGGCGGCTCACGGGAATGTGGACTGCCCCGTTTTTATGCGGCGGCAGGACCCGTAGGCACTCCATTAAACACACATGCTCACAGCGCGAACGTTGAGCAACATTACGTTTGCCGATAGCTATTAAAAAATGTCCGCCCACGGTAGTAGTATCAAAAAAAGAGGGGTCCCAAATGGAACCCCTCTGGCAAGTCAAATTGTCCCCTACGGGACGCCTTCCAAGGAAGGCATTTTTGGCAAAGCCGTATTTTGACTCGCAGTGTCGATGTAACTGGTAATCGACAAGGCAACTGTAACACAGCGCGGAAGGGCTGGTCGACATGAATTTAAGAAACTGCTCTGGCGACTACAATATCGGCCTCGACATGGGAACCGGCTCCGTTGGTTGGGCGGTGACCGATGACCAGGGCAAGCTTCTGCATTTTAAGAAGCAACCGACGTGGGGCAGTCGTTTGTTCGATAGTGCGCAGCTGGCGTCCGAGGCGCGCGTTCATCGTGGGCAGCGTCGCCGTTACGTGCGCCGCCGCTGGCGCCTTGACTTGCTGCAAAAGCTGTTCGAGCCTGCGATGAGTGAGGTCGATCCGGGCTTTTTCATGCGACTCAACCAGTCGCGGACCATTGAGGGCGATCCGATTTTTACCAAGGACTTCACGAAGGCCGATTACTACGATCGTTTCCCGACCATCTATCATCTGCGTGCTTACCTTATGGACACCGATGAGCAGGTCGATCTTCGATTGGTGTATCTCGCAATCCATAACATCGTTAAGCATCGCGGTAACTTCTTGCGCCAGGGAGAGAAGCTGACGGCAAAGACGGCAAAGACATCCGATGCCCTCGAGCGCCTCAATGATTCCCTGCAGGCTTGGTGCGAGTCTAGGGAATACGATGTTACAAAAATCAATAAAAGCGCTGTCGCAAAGATTCTCGCTGACGAGCGATCTTCTCGTTCGCAAAAGGCAAAAGACATTCAGGCGCTTGTAAAAGTGGGCACTGCGGATGCGGCTGCGAACAAAAAGCTGGCAAAGGCTTTGTCGAACGCTGTCGTTGGCCTTCAGTGTGAGTTCAAAGACGTGTTTGGCGATTTTGAATGCGAGGCAACTAAGCTCGCGCTTTCGGATGACGAGAAGCTAGAAGCGCTGCAGGCCGCATGCCCCGATGACTGCGTGGAGCTTCTTGAGTCCGTTTGCGGTGTTTACTCTGCTTACGTGCTGCAGGGGCTTTTGTCCTATGCTGAGGGCCAGACTATCTCGGTCAACATGATCGAAAAATATAATTGTTACGCGAATGATCTTGATCGACTCAAGACTTTGGTCCGCGAATATGCTCCCGGCTCATATGAGTCTTTCTTCCGCGGCGCAACCTATCATGATTCGAATAGCGATGACCCCTCGCGCGACTACGATGCCTCTAAGGCGCAGGGTTACACCGCATATGACCTGCATAAACTGTCTTATGATGACCTCGCTAAATCCGTAAAGAAGCTCTTTGCGGGAACGGGCGCGGAGACGGACGAGCGCTATATCGCCATGATGGACGCATTCGACAAGCAGCGCTTTTTGCGTCGTCTTAAGACGAGTGATAACGGTGCCATCTACTATCAGCTGCATCTTGAGGAGCTGCAGGCCATTCTCAAAAACCAGGGTCGCTTCTATCCGTTCCTTAAGGACGAGGCTGCAAAGATTGAGAGTCTGGTCACGTTCCGTATTCCGTACCATGTGGGACCGCTGACGCCTAAAAATGCGGCTCAGGACAAACATGGCAACCATCGATTCCAGTGGTCCGAGCGCAAGCCCGGCATGGAAGATGCGACGATCACGCCTTGGAACTGGGATACCGTGATCGATAAGAACAAGAGCGCCGAGAACTTTATCATGCGCATGACGGGTGACTGCACGTATCTTGCTGGCGAGAAGGTGCTTCCCAAGCAGTCTCTGCTCTATGAGGAGTTCTGCGTTCTGAACGAACTCAATGGCGTTCGCTGGTCCGAAGATGGTGACGATTGGCAACGCTTAGATGCTGCGCAGCGCGAGGGCATTGTTCACGAGCTTTTCCATAAAAAGCGTCGCGTTACCTACAAGATGATTGCCGACTGGCTTGTAAAAGAGGGCGACGCGACAAATCCGGTTGTCCGCGGCGGCCAGGGTGAGAGCGGTCTTGAATCGAAGATGGGCTCGTACATCTTCTTTGCCAAAGACATCTTTGGTGTGGACGAGTTGAGCCGTGCCGAGTATCCGGTTATCGAGAAGATCATTCTTTGGAACACGTTGTTTGAGGACCGTTCGATCCTTAAGGAAAAACTGCAGGATGAGTTTGGCCCCAGTGGCAACGGAATGCTCGATGCCGAGCAGATTAAAAAGATTTGCAAAAAGCGCCTGACCGGTTGGGGACGTCTGTCGGAGAAGTTCCTGACGGGTATCAGGATTGATACACAAGCCGGTCGATCTATGAGCATCATGGACGTGCTGCGAGAAGGAAACCCCAGCTCAGAGCGCCGCTTGGGCGAGACTATGGTGATGATGGAGATTCTCCACGACAATACGCTGGGCTTCCAGGAAAAAGTGGATGAACACAATCGCAAATACTACGCCGAAAACGAGAAGTCACTAGGCGTTAATGAGCTCCCCGGATCTCCGGCGATTCGTCGCAGCCTGAATCAAGCGATTCGCATTGTTGACGAAATTGCAAAGATTGCGGGGCACGCGCCGGCCAACGTTTTTGTTGAGGTGACTCGCGACGAGGACGAAAAGAAAAAGGGTAAGCGGACCACGAAGCGCTGGGATGCCATCGAGGACGCGCTCAAGGCGTTTAAGGCCGAGGGCGGTGACCTGGTCGTTATGGACGATTTCAAGGAGCTCAAGGCAGCCAATGTGGACCTTGACGAGCGCTTGACCCTCTATTTGATGCAGAACGGAAAGTGCTTGTATTCTGGTCGCGCTATCGACCTTAATAAGCTTATGGCGGGCTCGGGCGAGTATGAGGTCGACCATATCATCCCGCGCGCCTACATTAAGGACGACAGCCTCGAAAACAAGGCGCTGGTGTACCGCGAGGAGAACCAGCACAAGACCGACCAGCTTTTGATTGATAAGAGCATTCGCTGGAAGATGGGCGAAACGTGGAAGCAGCTGCATCAGGCTAAGCTTATTGGCGATAAAAAGTATCGCAACCTGCTGAGGTCTTCCATAAACGAGAATGCCATGAAGGGCTTCGTCGCGCGCCAGCTCGTGGAGACGAGCCAGATGGTCAAGATGGCGCAGGCTTTGCTTGAGGCGCGTTATGCCGACGAGGGAACGAAGATCGTTCCCGTTAAGGCGAGCGTATCGCACAACCTTCGTGAGGCGGCCGGCTTGGTCAAATGCCGCGAAGCCAACGATTTTCATCATGCGCATGATGCCTATCTGGCATGCCGCTTGGGCCTGTTTATTCAGATGCGCCACCCGGGAATGTATGAGAACCCCATTGGCTACTCGCACGTGATTAAGAAATACGTGCGCGAGCAGTCTGAGCTGTTTAAGAAAACCCATCGCATGCCTGGATCTGCCGGATTTGTCGTCAATAGTTTTATGACTGCGGGTTTTGACCCCGAGACGGGCGAGGTCTTTGACGATGCCTGGACCGAGGACGACGAGGTCAAGCGCTATAGGGGAAAGTATCTTCCGGACGGCTGGAATGCAGCGGCAGAGGTCGAGAGCATTCGCCGTGCGCTCAACTATCGCCAGTGCTACATCTCGAGGATGCCTCAGGAGGATACGGGTGCATTCTGGAAGGCAACGATTTACTCGCCGCGTGATCCCAAGATGGGCGCAAAGCTTGAGTTGTCGACCAAGCAGGGGCTTGATGCTAAGCAATACGGTGGTTTTTCGAGCCAGCAGTTTGCGTACTTCTTTATCTATGAGGCCAAAAAGAAGGGTAAGCCGGTGTTCCGGTTCTCTCAGGTTCCCGTGTGGCTTGCGGCGCGCATTGAGGGCGACTCGGCGGCGCTCGGCGAGTACGCGCGTGAGCTTGCGGAGAAGGAAGGTCTGGAATACGTCGGTATCACGAGGTCGAAGATCTACAAGAAACAGTTGATTGAGGTGGATGGTGACCGCCTGATTATTACCGGCGCAAAGGAGGTCAGGTCGGGTTCTCAACTGGCGTTTTCACAGGATGAGATGTTGCTGTTAAATATGTCTAAAAAGGATGAAAGACTAAGCGTCCTTCCTTTGCTTGAGGGATTGGTGCACAAGATTGACCACGCTGCTAATGCAACTTGTGGAAAGTTGTCCAGGCAGCTTAAGCTCTCTCGGCTGTCTTCCGTTTCTGTGCTCGATGAGTTGCAGCAGCGTGAGCTTGCATTTGGCCTAATTCGTATTGAAAACGGCGCAGATCGAGTCGTTGATCTCTCTGGAATTGGCGGGCCTGCAAAAGCGGGCGCTATGGTGACGGATATGTCAAAACTAATCAACGAACCAGCGGCCCCGTTCTTTATCATTGACCAGTCCGTAACGGGTATGTTCGAGAGAAGGACCCGTGTCGGGCTTTAGGAACATTGTCATTTCAAGCCCCTGCAAATTGCAGTACAAGGGCGGCTACATGGTTGTCCGCCGCGAGGACGACACGGCGAAAGTCCACCTTTCGGAGATTTCGTCGGTCGTCCTTCAGACCAACCAAGTGTTCATAAGCGCTTATCTGCTCTCGGAGCTTGCCAAGGCAAAGGTCGCGTTTGTCGTCTCTGACGAGAAGCGCGACCCCATTGGGCAGTATTTGCCGCTATACGGGGCCCATAACACCAGCAAGCGTATTGCGGAGCAGCTTGAGTGGGGCGAACCAATCAAAAAGCGCGTATGGCAACGAATCGTGCGCGACAAAATCAAGCATCAATCCGATGTTCTCCACGCTCGTGCGCGTGAGGAGCAGGGTGAGAAGCTTAAGAGCCTTGTTCCCGAGGTGCGCTCGGGTGATACGACGAATCGCGAAGGACATGCAGCCCGATTGTATTTCAGCTCTCTGTTTGGTTCGTCCTTCTCGAGGGATGACGATACGCCTTTGAACGCCGCTCTCAATTACGGGTATGCGATTCTGCTATCGAGTGTCAATCGCGAGATTGCGGCGCGCGGATACCTTACGCAGGCGGGGATTTGTCACAGAAATGAGTTTAACCAGTTCAACTTGAGCTGTGATTTTATGGAGCCGTTTAGGCCTCTTGTAGACCGTATCGTGTTTGACAACTTTGACGGCGAGTTCTCTAAGGAGACAAAGCTGCTTTTGGTCGACATGCTCAATCAGGGAATCGCGTATCGAGGCGGCACGTATCGCGTGGGCTCCGTAATCTCTCTGTATGTTGCTGACTGTTTCAAGGCTCTTGACCGGAAGCTGTCGGTGGACGAAATCGAGTCGTTTGAAGTCGTATGAGTGTCGGGGAAAGGATCAGATATATGAGGCTTGTCGTCTTCTTTGATTTGCCCGTCGATACTCCTGCGCAGAGAAAAGACTACCGGGTGTTCCGCAAATTCCTTCTTAAAGATGGCTATCTTATGCTCCAGGAATCCGTGTATGCAAAGCTTGTTGTTAACGATGGGGCGGCAGGAAGCGCGGTGCAAAGACTCAGGAAGCATCGCCCGCCAGCTGGCCTTGTACAGGTTTTGCGCGTGACCGAATCTCAGTTTTCGACCATGGAGTACATTGCGGGTAACCGCGAGGCTCATGAGGAGATAGACACAATGGAGGAGCTCCTGGTTTTATGAGGCTTGTGTTTTCGGGACTTGAGAACTCGCTGGAACTAACAGCAGGGGAGACATCGGTTTTGCAAGTCGAAAACTCTGCTCTGTTCGCGCGGATTGTGACTTCTTTGCAAAACGGGTTGGGGCGCCAGGCGATGGAACCTTACTCCCTTTGGAAAGACGATGAGGAGATTAAGCCCGGCAGCGCTCTAATGGTGGTGCCTGATGCGCTGAATCTTCCATGGGATGACCGCGCATTTATGACCGCAATCACCAAGAAGGTTGAGCGTGAGTTTCTAGAAGACGAAGACCTGCGCATGCAAGTGGAAGAGGCTGAACGAGCAATAAGGCTGCGTTTGGGCGGATTGAACCTTGGCTTTAATGCCGATTTGGGGTTTGGTTTAGAATGGGATATGAAGCGCTACCTCAAGTTTTTAGGATTTGGTGCAGCGCCTCAAGAAGATAAATCGTTCCTTGATAATCTGCTGAATTTCCTTTCATTTGCTCTTGACGCTGGCTGCAGAAAGACAATCGTATTTGTAAATCTCAAAACGTTTTTGACGGAAAATGAGCTGCAAACGCTCTATGACCACGTGTTTTTTCTTAAGTTGAGCCTGTTGCTCCTGGAGAATAAAAAAGATACCATGGCTTACGGACATGAACATAAACTAACGGTTGACCTGCAGTTTTTAGAGCATTGAAAGAACTGACCGGTTAGATTGAACGTCCCGTCGCAGTAGGGAATTTGTTCCAATGGTTTTGGAGCAGTGTCGATTTAACTGGTAATCAAACTTTTCTTTTTTCTCGCGTGCGGCACGTCCGTTTTGGAGCAGTGTCGATTTAACTGGTAATCAAACACGTCCCCATGAGCAGCAGCACAGATGGCGTTTTGGAGCAGTGTCGATTTAACTGGTAATCAAACCCGCTCCGCTGTGGATGCGCGTGATAATTGGTTTTGGAGCAGTGTCGATTTAACTGGTAATCAAACAGCTCCCGCCTCGCGAAGTTCAGGCTCGAAGTTTTGGAGCAGTGTCGATTTAACTGGTAATCAAACGGAATTCGCAGCGTCCGACCACGAGTGCGAGTTTTGGAGCAGTGTCGATTTAACTGGTAATCAAACTACTTGTAACAAGCAAAACCAGAAATAGGTTTTGGAGCAGTGTCGATTTAACTGGTAATCAAACCACGGTCTTGCCGCGACGCTCAAGCGCAAGTTTTGGAGCAGTGTCGATTTAACTGGTAATCAAACCGCCGATCACGTGTCCACTCACCTACTATAGTTTTGGAGCAGTGTCGATTTAACTGGTAATCAAACGCATCACGGGAAACTAGACCAAGCAAGAGAGTTTTGGAGCAGTGTCGATTTAACTGGTAATCAAACCCTTATCAAAATAGCACGGTTAGGGTGCTGTTTTGGAGCAGTGTCGATTTAACTGGTAATCAAACTCGAATTTCACACGACAAGCGGTCGAATCGTTTTGGAGCAGTGTCGATTTAACTGGTAATCAAACCGACACGCCGGAAGGGGACGCGACAATGCGGTTTTGGAGCAGTGTCGATTTAACTGGTAATCAAACGCTCGACCATGTTGCCGGTATAGGTGGCACGTTTTGGAGCAGTGTCGATTTAACTGGTAATCAAACTCGAGCAGGAGGTCGTGCTGGATGATGCTGTTTTGGAGCAGTGTCGATTTAACTGGTAATCAAACACATAGTGCGCTGGGTGTTCAGGCGGTGGAGTTTTGGAGCAGTGTCGATTTAACTGGTAATCAAACCCGTAGCTGTACGTACGGCCCTCGATTGTCGTTTTGGAGCAGTGTCGATTTAACTGGTAATCAAACGCTAGCGTCAGGTTCTCGGCTGTGGCCTGCGTTTTGGAGCAGTGTCGATTTAACTGGTAATCAAACTTGCAACGAGTATAGGCGTGATACGGTGCTGTTTTGGAGCAGTGTCGATTTAACTGGTAATCAAACCAGACATCCTAAGTGGATGCAACACGGTACGTTTTGGAGCAGTGTCGATTTAACTGGTAATCAAACTTCGACCGCGCTCCTTCTTTGCGTTTGTCAGTTTTGGAGCAGTGTCGATTTAACTGGTAATCAAACATGCACCTGTCTCGTCCCCTGGTATGACTGGTTTTGGAGCAGTGTCGATTTAACTGGTAATCAAACCGAGCTCGATCAGGTCGTTCTGGAACATGGGTTTTGGAGCAGTGTCGATTTAACTGGTAATCAAACTCCCATATATACCTCCCGTTTAGGTGTCTCGTTTTGGAGCAGTGTCGATTTAACTGGTAATCAAACCGCCCTGCTTTTGTCTCATGCGATGCAACGGTTTTGGAGCAGTGTCGATTTAACTGGTAATCAAACGCGTGTACGTTGCCGCTTTCATCGTCAAAGTTTTGGAGCAGTGTCGATTTAACTGGTAATCAAACGTGCGATAGCTAACTAATTCGTAGCTATTGGTTTTGGAGCAGTGTCGATTTAACTGGTAATCAAACTATCCGTCAATCGATAGAACAGGAGATACGTTTTGGAGCAGTGTCGATTTAACTGGTAATCAAACATGGAAGAGGAGCGTCGTAATAAGAAGCAGGTTTTGGAGCAGTGTCGATTTAACTGGTAATCAAACGCAACATAGGCAACCAGCCATTTACACGGGTTTTGGAGCAGTGTCGATTTAACTGGTAATCAAACCATGTCGGCGTGGTTAGGCTTGGCAATCTGTTTTGGAGCAGTGTCGATTTAACTGGTAATCAAACGGTTTCGGGGGTTGCGCCTATAGGTATACCGTTTTGGAGCAGTGTCGATTTAACTGGTAATCAAACCACAGTTGCCGACCGCCTGCCTGATACCTCGTTTTGGAGCAGTGTCGATTTAACTGGTAATCAAACTACCTCTGGTAGTGATATACCCAGCTCGCGTTTTGGAGCAGTGTCGATTTAACTGGTAATCAAACGCTCATGCGCACATGGCGTCCAGAGGCCGGTTTTGGAGCAGTGTCGATTTAACTGGTAATCAAACTACTGATACGTTCTATCAAATTGACCTCATGTTTTGGAGCAGTGTCGATTTAACTGGTAATCAAACCCCGCCTGCCTAACCAGTTTGGAGTCAACAGTTTTGGAGCAGTGTCGATTTAACTGGTAATCAAACGTATAGGACAGTGCTCACGCATTGTCTAGAGTTTTGGAGCAGTGTCGATTTAACTGGTAATCAAACCAACATGGCTCGGTTAGGCTCGACAAAATGTTTTGGAGCAGTGTCGATTTAACTGGTAATCAAACTAACGCATTTAGTCGGCTTTATCTACATTGAGTTTTGGAGCAGTGTCGATTTAACTGGTAATCAAACGGGTATGCGTGAGTGGTGTAAGTGGGAACAGTTTTGGAGCAGTGTCGATTTAACTGGTAATCAAACCCCTAAAGAAAAAGACCTCTCGCAAGCCCGTTTTGGAGCAGTGTCGATTTAACTGGCAATCAAACTCGCGCTGAGTGATTGCCATTGTTGCCTCCGTTTTGGAGCAGTGTCGATTTAACTGGTAATCAAACCGGCCGCACCGTGGCGAGCGTGCCCAAGCGTTTTGGAGCAGTGTCGATTTAACTGGTAATCAAACCAGTGCAAAAAAAATTAGGTATATTGCACTGTTTTGGAGCAGTGTCGATTTAACTGGTAATCAAACGTTAGTTTTGGAAATACCCCGTTTGACCTGGTTTTGGAGCAGTGTCGATCTAACTGGTAATCAAACGGCAAGATGAATGCTGAATATCTGTTGTCGGTTTTGGAGCAGTGTCGATCTAACTGGTAATCAAACTTTAGTCCGCTGATGCAATGCGGACTGTTGGTTTTGGAGCAGTGTCGATCTAACTGGTAATCAAACTTACTAAGGACTGTACTACCGACCTAGAGCATTTTGGAGCAGTGTCGATCTAACTGGTAATCAAACTGATTGCCGATAAGGAGCGTCGCGAGGTTGGTTTTGGAGCAGTGTCGATCTAACTGGTAATCAAACAATATGACAGTTCGGACCGCAATCTAACCAACGTCAACAAGGAGGAATAGAAATGGACAACGACACGCTGCTGTTCAGAGATAAGGGTGCCGGTGTATTCAAGGAGATCTGTATCTACCCGAATCGAATTACCACGCTCAAGAAGAACCGCTTCTTCGGCAAGCATATAGAGGTGACCTACCTGAATGACGTCACCGGTGTCTATAGGATCAAGGGCAAGCAGGTGATTCTGAACAACAGGCTGCGGACGGGCTACGGCTATAGGCTGAGCAGTCGCTCCCAGGCAGAGGAATTCGTGAGGGTTCTTAACTCAATCATGTAGCGATAACCAGATCTTCTGCCCATAGAAAAGCGCCCTACCAATCCGTCAAGACATGTGGAGCGCAAACAATCCTGTTCCCCGCACGCGCGGGGATGATCCCGTTTTGGTCGGGGCGGCGGGACTCGAGCCCGCACGGGCGATGCCCGTGATGGCAGATGTAAATAAACGGTGGAACGGCTGTAAAAGAGTCTTGCCACTGGGTAAAATCAGGATGTGCCGCGGAACCCGCTCCTCAGTCGGTCAACTTTGGAAGCGCGGGCAACGCAGGTATTTTCGTCTAAAGGGCCGGCTGCAACCGGCCCTTTTTTATGACTCCCTTCGCTATCCGTTACTGCTTATATTCCCGCCAGATCGAGTAGAGGTTCCGGGCAATGCTGGTCACATACATCGAGAGGCGCAGGATTTCAAGAAACAAGTTCATAGGCTTCACCCCAATCGGAGATCGGAGCGTTGCCCGCAGGCGGATTCCGCGGCAGTCAAGATTTTACCTCACAGGCCGCGGTGGGAGACATCCTACCCACCCCATGGTTTGGAACAGTGTCGATCTAACGGGCAATCAAACCTCTAGCACTCTTTGAATTGAGCAAGCATCTGCCCGAAGAAGCTGAGCCCGGATGGCTCACTCATTTATGAGCCCGGATGGCTCATAAATGAGTGAGCCGCCATCTTCGGTTCGGTAGGCCCCGCAGGGGAGGTAGCGCCCGTCGGGGAGAACATAGAGGTTGGCTTCTTCCTTCAGTCCTGCTGGAAATAGCGGAATCCCGTTTTCGTCCACTTGGAACTCGTCTATATTTGCGACCTTCCTCTCCATGATGCCTCCTGCCTTATTTCTTGAATGGCGCCCTAAAACAGGCAGCTCTCAATCAGCTCTTTTCCGCGCAGGGTATCGACCCACTCCTGCGGGATGGCCTCGATGCCGTATGCCGTGCCGGCGAGCGCGCCTGCGACGGCTGCGGTGGTGTCGGTGTCGTCGCCCAAGTTGACGGCGGCGAGCACGCAGGCTTCGTAGCTGTTGGTGTTCACAAAGCACCAGGTAGCGGCTTTAAGCGTGTCGCGCACGAAGCCGCCGGACCTGATTTCCTGCTCAGGCACGCCTTTCAGGTGGAGCGCCCACGAGGGGAGCGCATCGTTCATCACATCCCTCATCAGCTCGACAAATATGACGCATGCATCGGTCGACGTTCTGTGGGCGTGCGTAATCGCGGAGACCTCGCAGATCTCGTCGTCAGTCGCGTCGACAAACGCCAAGGGCGCGATGCGCATGAGCGAACCGTTGCCGTTGTCGCGTTCGCCGGAGCCACCTTTGCCGGTGTGCAGGGCGTGGGCAGTCGTGCCGCCGTAATCGAAAACGCCGTCGATCGTATACTCGCCACGGGCAATCCAGCCTACGAACTTGTCGCGCATGTCCGCGGTGTCGATATGCCCAAGCTCCCTAATCGAGTCACAGGTAGCAAGCGTCATGGATGTGTCGTCGCTCCAGGTGCCGGCGGGCTGCCCATGCGTGCCGTAGCCGATCATGTCCGTGCATTCGAACGTGCCACGAGGCCTGAACTCGTAGGGAACGCCCAACGCGTCGCCGACGGCAAGCCCGTAGATGCAGTCGCGTAGCGTTGTTTTCGGTCTGTCTGTCATGGAAAACTCCTCTTTCACTTCGGATTGGAGATGCGTGGCAATCAGCGACAATGTGTCCAGCCCAATTCGGGACGCAGTGAGTCCCGAATTGGGAGAGCTTGTCAGCTAATCTGACAAATGAAAACCCGCAACGCTATTGCTTTATACAGCAAGGGACCTCTTTTGGGCGCCCTGCCTTTGGTGCCTCGGCGAGTCGTGCCTCGATGGAAGCTTTGGATACCATGCGCTTGGTGCCGTCCTTCCAAGAATCCAGCAGCCCAGCATTTATCAGCTGCGATACCCTTGCCGTGCTAACGCCAAGCATGCGAGCGGTGTCCGCCGCGGTGACGGCGGGGATGTCGCCGAGCTCGCGGCTGACGGCCACGGCGATTACCTTGCCGCCGTGTTGTGGCTGGTGTCCAAAGTCCGGCGCGGGAAGATCGACGCCGCCCATAAGGTGATCGTCGACCATACATGCGAGAAAATCGGCGGCGCTTTCGACAGCGTCGTTTAGGTCGGAGCCAAACGTTCCTCCTCCGCCCAGCGAGCCACATGGCACGGCATCGACCATACCGTCCGAATCAAAGAACTCAAATTCCCATACGTAAACCATGTAAGACCTCCTTTAAAAAGTGATGCGAAATGTGATGAGGATGAGCTATCGAAGCCCTGCCTGCCTTAGGATTCTTTTGGCAATTTGATCCTCGATCTCTCGGTGGCGTTTTACGAGCACGAGCTTGTCGCCTTTGACGAACTTCTCGTGATTAGTGCCTCCTTTCGAGATGAAGCCGGCTTCTTCGAGGATACGGATCAATTCGCGTCTCTGCATCTCAGCCTCTTTCAATAACTATATATTAGCACTTCCTAAGGGTTTTAGGCTTAAATCTTAGCTATTGCTAATCCTTTGTTTTGCGGCGCCATCCTTGGATAACGGCTTATATTCGTTGTTGTATTAGTCTATTTGCTCGTGCGGACACGTTTTGGTGCCCTGCGCGTGACCGCAAAAAGGGTTTGTAGTGACTAAAATGTGGTCATAGAGATAGTTTTATCGAACTCCATGGGGGTGGCGCGCGTGGATGACAACACGTTGTTGTTTCACGATAAGGGTGCCGGCGTTTTCAAGGGAATAAGCATCTATCCCAATCGTATCGAGGCGGTCGTGAAGAACAACTTCTTCGGCACCCATACCAAAACGTCTACCTCAAGGACATTACGGGTGTCAACAGGGTCAAGGGTAAGCGCGTGTTCCTTCGTAATAGGTTACTGACCGACTGTTCCTACAGGCTGAGCAGTCATTCCCAGGCCAAGGAATTTGTGAACGCGCTGAACATGGTGATGTAGCCTATGGCGGCGTTCGGACCAAGGTAAAAATCAGGGGCGCAGAACGGTGTTCTGCGCCCCTCATCGAGTTGATGCGCCCAAAAGGCCGGCTGGCCTATTCGCTAGCGCCTTCGTCACTTTCATGGTCGTTGACAAGCATTGCCGCGCCGACGGCTGTTGTTGCTACGGCGGCAGCGGCGAGCCCGGCGGCGATGCCAGAGCCGTCGCCCGTGCCGGCGAGTTTTCCGGCCGAGCTTTTGCCCTTGCCGTTCTTGTCGGCGCTACCTGCGTTGGGGCCCGTGCCACTGTCGGTGCCGGTGCCGTCGCCGCCCGCGTTGCCCGAGGCTGCAACTGCAAAGCTTGCGGCTCCGTCGCTGGCGAGCGTGTAGTTCTGCGCCGCGTCGCCCAAAAGGCCTTTCGCGCGCACCCAGTACGTCCCTGCGGTAAATGCCTCGCCCTCGGCCATTGCCGTGCCCGGAGCGCCGTTTGCATCGTGCATAAACTCGAGCTGGGCCGTGCAAGCATCGGTTTCGAGCTTGCCGTCGAGCAGCGCCGTGATCTTGGCGCGCACGTCCTCGCCGACCTTGAGGCCTTCGAGCCCCTCAAAGTGGGGCGTCAACGCGCGCCGGTCGATATAGATGGGCACGGAACCCCGCAGTCCTGTAACAGTCTCGTTGCCCAGGGCGTCGACATCCACGTATTCGACGAACTTGCTGCCCGAATCTGCCACGTTGAGCGTGCTGCTGCTGTCGACGAGGCGGAAATAGCCCTCGCCAACGGTCTTTCCATCCTGAAGTGAGGCATCGCTCAACGAGTCGCCGTATGTCATGCGCATACGGGTCGGGAGGTAGTACGAAACGGTCTGCTTGTGCTTCGCATCGTAATTGCGCTGGTAGATGCTTCGGGCCAGTGCCGCATCAACAAAGTCGGACGCAATGATGCCAATGTGCTTGAGGCAGTCCTCCTTTGTGCTCTCATTTCCGGTGCTGTTTATATACTGGCTCTTGTATAGATGCTCGTTGACCACTCGTGCTGCGGTAAAAGGATTGCTTCCTTGCTTGTAGTTCGTGCAGCTGGTGTAGTTGATACACCAGCTGTGCTCCAGGACCTTTACCTTGGCCCCGTCATTGTCCTCGACGTCCACCATGATGCGGGCGAGCTTGGTTGTCTCCTGCAGCGCCATATCGACCCAGCCGATTTTGTCGGTTCCTGTGCATTCGTAATGGTCCTGGGCGTATACCTTGGTGCAATAGGGCTCTTCGTCACCCGTTTTCCCCACGGCTTCAAAGCCCCGCTCGTCTCGAACGAGACACATAGAGGTGCTGTCGGTGTGTGCTGCGATTTTGTCGTCCCATTGGGTGAGGTCGAGGCCCCATGTGTGGCTGCTTACGCTGTTGCCGGCGAGCCCAAACCGACGCAGCAGGACGATCTTTCCGCGCACCTCGCCCAGCGTGGGGATGCGGCTCGATGTGTAGAACAGGTCGGGGTTCTCATCAAAAACCTTGCCCAAGGCCGTCGTGAGGCTTTCGTCGGTAGCCTCGTCATTGCCCCGCGACACGAGCATGATGAGCGCTTCTGTCGGGTTTTCGCTCAAAAACGTATTGAAGTACCCGATGACATCGGAGAGATGCATAAAGTTCCCGTCTTTTTTGAGCAGGTAACATGCTCCGTGGTCGATGCCGGGGTTCTCACCCTTTCCGAGTCGAATATCAAAATAGCGAACGCCTTCGAGCAACTGCGTGGGGATGTAATCCTGCTGGCATTTTGCTTGGGAGGATTGGGGCTCGGTGTCGTTGTCCACGCTGCAGGTGCCCGAATCGTGCGTGCCCGGGATGCTCAGTTCGTCGAGGAACTTGTTGTTGTCGACGTATTTCATCCAACAGGGCCCGTCGACGTAGCTGCTATACGTGGTCCAGTCGATACTTCTAACCGTGGTATTGATCTTGCCCATGTCGTAACCGACAAGCTCGAGCTCCCACGGAATGTCCTTCCTCTTATGGCAGATCTTGTTGTTGTCCTGGTCTTTGCCGTCCTTTTCTATGGCCAGGTAATTAATGTCTTTTTTCTCGTTTGTGCGGTCTCGGATGATGTAGGTTCCGTTTAACTGGCGTTCAAACGCAAAAGCGCGGCTGGGCTTTTTGTCATACTCACCATTCCATACGTGGATGACCTTTCCATCTTTGTCCGAGTCGCCGTCGACCGACCAAATGCTGTAGCCCGTCTTTTTATGCTCTTCGAAATTGAGTAAGGTGCGGATGGCATACCAATTTGTATTATCTGCATCGGTCAGCACGCGCTCGAGGATGAGCTTGCTTGACGTGCCGTCGTTAAAAAGGTGGCAGACGTTGCCCTTGATGTTGCCGTCTTGGTTGACGCTTGCGGTACGAAAATAGCCCGCGGGGCGAAGGCGAATGACGAACTTGTCGAGGCTGACCGACGCTGTGGCAGCGTCGTCTGCAAATGCCGCTCGCAGGGGAATACCCAGCGTCGCGGTTTCGGGCAGGCTTGCAAGCGGCGACAACGCCGCAAGTCCTAGGCCCAACGTAAACGCTCGGCGACTGATGGCGTGGTGTTCGGTCATAACTCCTCCATTCGCAGGGTGCGGTTATGCACTCGTTTGGGTCACTATACTGCCCAGATGTCTAAACGTGTTGGCTTAATTGTCTGCGCGGCGCTATAAATCGGCGGGCGGACGCGTTGGGGCGCTTGTCTATTTGTGCTGCTACCGCGCTGGGGGTGGTTTTGCCGCCCGGCACCCTCGCGTTCGCCGGCTATCGGCATAAGAAAGGGAGGGCCGGCGAGCCGATCCTCCCTTGGTGCGAAGCGCTGGGGTATCGTCGCTTGTTTGCACTGTGCCTGTGTTTCCCGCTGCGCTCGCCAGTCGCTTAGCGCTTGATCTCGATATCGTCGAGCTTGACGTCCATGGCTTCGGCCTTGGCCTTGACGATGTCGTCGGCAAATTCCAGGGACTTCATCATGGTCTCGACGGTATCCTTGTGCTCCTCGACGTTGTCGATGCGCACGTACACGCTGCCGCCTTCAACGTCGGTGAAGTACTCGGTCGTTACGCCGCCCGAGTGTGTATAGGAAGCGTTGCGCCAAGTCTTGCCGTTGTACTTGACGGGGTCATTCTCGGTCCACTCAAAGCTGGCATTCCACTTTGCCTCGTAGTCGAACAGCTCGTCGGCGTTCTTGTCAGAGTCGAAGACGGGGATGAAGCGATCGCTGGCGTGCTCGCTTTCAGTGAACTTAAACTGGGCCCTGTCGGCGGTGTCGCCTGCGACGTCGGTGATCTCGACGCCCTCGGGGACCTCGACCTTAAACCAGATGAAGTCGGTCCTCATATCCACGGCTGGCTTTTCTGCTCCGCCGCCGCCGCCACTGCCGGTAGCGCCGCCGCTTCCGCCACAGCCCACCAGGGCAACCGCGGCAAAGAGACTGATGCAGAGGGTGAGAATCGCAAAGGCCTTCTTTTTCATGGTCGTGTCCTCCTCGATCTGTAACCGCCCATGGATTACCTGCCTTTACTGTACGCGTGGACGGCTCGTTCGGGTGGGCCATGTGTCCCATTCTGGGGGCAGGATTTGCGCCGTTAAGTGGCAATATGCGCGGGCGTAAAAGAGGGGAGGGCCGGCCGATCCGATCCTCCCCTGGCTGGGCGTCCAATCATTTAATGACTGCGCATGCGATGCTGCGTGCGAGCCCCTAATGCTTGATCTCGATGCTCGAAATCTCGACTTCGCGTGCCTCGGCAACTGCCTTCGCCATGTCATCGGGAAACTCGATGGAGTTGAGGAGCGCCTCGGCTTCTTTCTTATGCAGATCGAAGTTCGAGATGAGAACGTAGACGCTTCCCGGCTCAACGTCGGTAAAGAGGAGGGTTGAGACGCCGCTGTTGTCCTCGTACGTTCCGACGAGCCACGTCCTGCCGTTATACTCGACGGATCCGCCATCCTTCCACTGGAACGTATCCCCCTTCTTTTCCGCCTGGTCGGCGTGGGATTCCTCGGCCGTCAGCGCTTTTTTCCAAACGGGGATAAAGCGATCGGCCGAACCGTTCTCGTCTTCGGGGAAGGTGAGCTGGACCCTGTCGGCATTCTTGCCAGCGGAGTCGCTCACGCCAACGCTCTCGGGTATCTCGACCTTAAACCAGATAAAGTCGGTCTTCTTGGCGACGGGAGCTTTTTCCTTGCCCTCGCTCTTGGATGCGCTGCTGCCCCCGCCTCCGCTTAACGCACTTCCGCCGCAGCCCACAAGGGCGAGTGCGGCAAAGAGGGCGATGCAAAGGGAAAGGATCGATAGGGTCTTTTTCTTCATGGTGGCGTCCTCCTTGTCTGTCGGTGACATCACGGCGCCGCGGGTTGTTGGAGCCGTTGGTGTATGTTGCTATTCGCAAGCGTGGCGGATATCGTTGTGTGTGGTGCGGCGATACCTCCGTTCTTAGTTTTCGGCCGTTGAGTGGCCGTGCCCCAACGGGTTCCTTACTTATAGATATGCCCCAGCTTGTGCTGCCCGGGAGTCTCGAAAGGTGGGCCATGTGTCCCATGTTTGGGGCAGGCGCATGGGACGGTACGGCTCGGCATCGGCTTTTTCATGTTGCGCAACAGCGCCCTGGGTGGGGGCGTATAGACTTGGCTGTGACAAAAGCTAAACCACGAAAGGTCGAACGATGTTCTGTCAAAAATGCGGACAGCAAGTTCCCGATGGATCGACGTTTTGCACGCATTGCGGGGCGTCGCTTGCGGGTGGCTCCGCGCCGACGCCTACGGGCGCTGGTCCTTCCTCTGCCCCGGGCCTAACCCAATCGATGCCGCCGGTCGCGCCTGCGCCTCAATAGCCCAAGAGCAAGGCGCCGGTCATTATCGCTGTGGCATGTGCTGCTGTGGTCCTCATCGGCGGCGGCACGGTGTTTGCGCTTACGGTGCTCAATGGGTCAAAGAGCTCCGGCACGCAGATTTCGGTGGTCGATACCGGGTCTTCGGACGAGAAAGATTCTTCTGCCAAGAAGAAGAGCGACAAGTCCAAGTCCAAGGAATCCTCGGCGTCCGATGACGAGGCCGTCCCCGGGGACGAGTCGGCATACTACGGTTCGGGCGATTCGGACGATTACCTGACCGACGTGCATACGTACACGAACGACATGCATCCTTATAGCATGTCGATTCCCAACCGTTTTGAGATGGAAGATACTCCCAGCGGCAGCAGCACAAGGTACGAGGATCCGGAGACGGGTTTTGTGATCAGCCTGTCTGGCTACGTCAACATTAACGACGAAACTGCACACGAGATGTTTGTCGATGAGGACACCTCGGGCAAGGCCGACCTCTATACCGCAGAGGGCGACAACTGGTACGTGGTCTCGTGGTGTGAGGACGATACGGTCATTTACGAAAAGACGATCGTCACGGATTCGACGATTGCCACGGCGCATTTGGAGTACTCGACTGCAAACCGCGACATGGGATCGAAGATTATCGACACGCTGCTGCCGACGTTTCAGGTGGACTAGGCGCCCGTGCCTATAGCCGGCAATCGGAAACACCGATAGCCAGAGCTCCTGACAGCCTTTGTCTTATGGGCTAGACTGGCTTGGACAAGATCGATGAATGGGACAACCGCTTCCTGGCGTCGTTGTCCCATTTTTTATTCCGGCGCGGTCCGTGGCGACCGGCGCTCTAGGCAGAGGTGTTTCGATGAGCCAAGAGATGATGGATAAAACCTGTCGCGGTTTTGCCGAGGCGCTTGCCGCGCGCGAGCCGGTTCCCGGCGGCGGCAGCGCCAGCGCGTTTGTGGGAGCACTGGGTGCCTCGCTGTGCGGGATGGTTGCTCGCTATGGCGCGACGAACCCCGCGCTTGCCGATCGCGCAGACGATCTAACGCACGCGTTTGCCCAGGCAGACGAGCTGGCTCAGGAGCTTGTGGGTCTGGTTGCCAAGGACGTTCGTGCGTACGGCCAGGTGTCTGCGGCATACGGTATTCCGCGCGATGATCCGGCTCGACCGGCTGCGATTCAGGATGCACTGCACGTGGCAGCCATGCCGCCGTACCGCATTATGGATGCGTGCGGTCGTGCGCTGGCGCTGCTCGAGGACATGGCCGATAAGGGTTCGCGCCAACTGCTGTCCGATGTGGCGTGCGGCGCCGTATTCTGCCGCGCTGCCATGCAGGGCGCGAGTTTGACGCTCTTTGCGAACACCACGTCTATGAAGGATCGTGCCCGCGCCGAGGAGCTCGAGGCGGCGTGCGATGAACTGCTCGATACGTGGCTGCCGCGCGCCGATGCGCTGGCGCGCCGCGCCGCCGACGCCGCCAGGAAGAGGGGATAGCCATGGCAGAGCTGCTGAAGGGTGCTCCCGTTGCCCGTGCTTTGACTGAGGAACTCGCTGCTCGCTGCGCCGCCCTGCGCGAACGGGGCATCGTGCCGACGCTGGCCATCGTTCGTGTGGGCGAGCGCGAGGACGATCTATCCTACGAGCGTGGCGCCCTCAAGCGCTGCGAGAAGGTCGGCATCGAGGTTCGCCGCGTTTTGCTTCCTGCCGATGTTTCGCAGGACGAGCTGTTGGCGGCCATCGAGGACATCAATGCCGACCCCGCTGTTCATGGCTGCCTGATGTTTCGTCCGTTGCCCGTTGGGCTTGACGAGGATGCAGTTGCCGCGGCACTCGATCCTGCCAAGGATGTTGACTCCATGACGCCGGCCTCGCTGCTTACCACGCTTTCGGGGCGTGGCGAGGGCTTTGCCCCCTGCACAGCGGAGGCTGTGCTGGCGTTGCTGGACCATTACGGCGTTGAGCTGGATGGAGCCAAGGTCGCGGTCGTTGGTCGGTCGCTGGTGATTGGCCGTCCCGTTGCCGCCATGCTTACGGCTCGCAATGCCACCGTGACGACGTGCCATACGCATACGCGCGACTTGGCTGCTGAGTGCCGTTCTGCCGACATTGTTGTTGCCGCGGTTGGGCGTGCGCGTACGATTGGCGCGGATGCGGTTCGCGAGGGCCAGACGATCATCGACGTGGGTATTAACTGGGACGAGGCCGCCGGCAAGCTGGTCGGCGACGTCGATTTTGATGCTGCGGAGCCGATTGTTGGCGCCATCACGCCCGTGCCGGGCGGCGTGGGCGCAGTGACGACGGCGATTCTCGCCAAACACGTGATCGAGGCGGCGGAGCGCGCATTGAACTAGGCATTTTTGGCTGATTAGGGGGTTAGATATATACTCCCGTGACACGCCGTGTGCAAAAAATGCCAAATATGAGTACTGTTGCCAAGCTAGTCGCATATAATTTAGGTCATTTTGGCTCTCTAACGATATTTAGTATCGATAGGGACCCCTATTTTATTGGACCTTTGAGGAATTACATAGTCTAACTTTTGTACAAATGTAGACTTTCGACGCCCACGCCCGGCAAAATAGCTGCTACTAAATTGGTGTCAGTACTCATATTTGACATTTTTTGCACACAGGGGTTGCTGTGGCCGTGGTTTCGCCCTTTTTGCGCCGAAGCGATACACTGTTGCCGTTTGATTTCTTCGCTCAAGGAGGATGCGCATGCCGTGCACAACGATTTTGGTTGGTAAGAACGCGAGCTACGACGGGTCGACGCTTGTCGCCCGCAACGAGGACTCGTCCAACGGGGTGTTTGAGCCCAAGCGCATGCGCGTGGTGCATCCCGACGAGCAGCCGCGTGTCTACACGAGTGTCCTGAGCCACCTGACCGTTGAGCTGCCCGACAACCCCATGCGCTACACGAGCGTCCCCGACGTTGTCCCGGGCCATGGCATTTGGGCCGAGGCCGGCTTCAACGAGCTCAATGTTGGCATGTCCGCAACCGAAACACTCACCACCAACGAGCGCGTCCGCGGCGCCGATCCGCTCGTGGACTACGTGCCCGCCAAGGGCAACGAGGGCGAGGACGGCTATGTTCCGGCCCAGCCCGGCGGACTGGGCGAGGAGGATATGGTGACCCTGGTGCTGCCGTACGCCAAGTCCGCCCGCGACGGCGTGCGTATTTTGGGTGACCTGCTCGAGCGCTACGGCACCTACGAGAACAATGGCATCGCCTTTAGTGACGTTGACGAGATCTGGTGGCTCGAGACCATCGGCGGCCACCACTGGATCGCCAAGCGCGTGCCCGATGACGCCTATGTGACCATGCCCAACCAGCTGGGTATTGACAGCTTTGACCTGGACGACGCCGAGGGCGCTCAGGTCGACCACATGTGCTCTGCCGACCTGCGCTCCTGGATGGCAGAGTGGCATCTGGACCTAACGCTGGGCGTCGAGGGTGACGGTCCCGCCGCGGTCTTTAACCCGCGCGAGGCCTTTGGCTCGCACAGCGACAGCGATCACGTCTACAACACGCCGCGCGCCTGGTATATGCAGCGCTGCCTCAACCCCAGCGATGTGTGGGACGGTCCCGACGCCGACTACACGCCCGAGAGCGACGACATTCCCTGGAGCCGCGTGCCCGAGCGCAAGGTGACCATCGAGGACATCAAGTACGTGCTTTCGAGCCACTACCAGGGCACGGAGTACGACTGCTACGGCAGCAAGGGCACGCCCGCCACGCGCGGCGCCTATCGTCCCATCGGCATCAACCGCAACAGCCAGCTTGCCGTGCTGCAGCTGCGCCCCTTTGCGCAGCCGGCGTATCGCGCCGTGCAGTGGATGGCGTTTGGCTCCAACTCGTTTAACGCGCTCGTGCCGCTGTACGCTAACGTCGAGACCATGCCCGAGTACTATGCCGGCACGCAGGCTCGCGTGACGTCCGAGAATTTCTATTGGGTGAATCGCCTGATCGGTGCCTTGGCAGATGTCCGCTTCCATGAGTGCGGTCGCGCGGTCGAGGATTATCAGGAAAAGGTCGGCGGCATGGGCCACAAGCAGATTCACGACGTTGACGCTGTCGTAGCCGCGCTGCCCGAGGCCGAGGTGCCTGCCGAGCTCGCCCGTGCTAACGAGGCCTTTGCCGAGCTCGTGCGCGTGGAGACCGATGCCCTGTTGGGCAAGGTGCTCTACACCACGAGCTGTGCCATGAAGAACTCCTTCGCGATGAACGACAACGTAAGGTAAAGGCAACCTTGCAGCGAACGAGCGGGGCAAACGCCGTCAAAGGCTTTGGCCCGCTCGATTTTTATCTTGGCGGTAAAACGATTTTGTGTCGTTCACTCAATCTTGGGTACAAGAAGTCCAATGCAGTTGTTCATGATTGGAGCCAACCATGGTTATGAAACTCGATCAGCTTGTTAACGGTGCCATCAACGTGGGCTTCGGCGCCGCCGCCGTTGCCGTCGAGGGCGGCAAGAAGGTTCTCGACGACCTCGGTACCAAGGGCGAGCAGGTCCGCAAGGATGCCGGCACCCCCGATATCGCCCGCAGCGTGTCCGATATGTTCGAGCAGGCGGGTGGCACCATCTCCGACCTGACCGAGCGCCTGGGCATGCAGGGCGAGACTGCGGCACAGCGCGTGCTCGATGAGCTCATCCTGGCTCGCGTCCGCGTTATGACCGCCCCCGAGCGCACGGCCTTCCTGGCCCATGTGCGCGACATCGTCGATTCGGTCGAGGACAACGTGACCTCGGTGCCCGTCGAGTCCGTTGAACCCGACGACGCAGAGGACGCCGAAGAGGCCGAGTAGCAGCGCAGATGGCAGATTCCACCACCGATTACAACAATCAAGATCCCTTGGGTGACGAGGCGGCGGTTGTCGACGAGGTCGATGCCGCCGTCTCGGGCGCTCGCAAGAAGCCGCGCGCTGTCGATATGGTCCCCGAGGAGCCCGACGCGATGGCGCCGGATGAGGAATACCAGCTCACGCCGGCAGGTCGTCGTGAGCGCATTGGGCAGATCGTTCGCCTGATCAAAAAGTATCGCGTGTGGGACAACCTCACGCCGGTGCGCCTGCGTCGTCTGCTCGAAGAGCTCGGCCCTATGTTCGTCAAGATGGGGCAGATTCTGGCCAACCGCTCCGAGATCTTGCCGCAGCGGTTTTGCGACGAGCTGCGCCGTCTGCGCTCCGACGTAGAGCCGGTGCCGTATGAGGTAGTGCTCCGCTGTCTGGAAGAGGAATACGGCCAGCGCCTGGGGCAGATGTTCGACGCGATCGACCCCAACCCGCTCGGTAGCGCGTCGCTCGCGCAGGTGCACCGCGCCCGCCTGGTGACCGGCGAGGACGTGGCCGTTAAGGTGCAGCGCCCCGGTGCGCAGCAGGTGATGGCGCAGGACATCGACATCATTCGCTCGGTGGTGCGTATCGTTTCCAAGTTCGTCAACACCGACCAGTTTGTTGACCTGCACGGCGTGGTCGAAGAGCTGTGGACCTCGTTTCGCGAGGAGACCAACTTTTTGGCCGAGGCCAAAAACCTCAACGATTTCTATGACTTCCACAAAAGCGTGCATGGCGTATCGTGTCCCAAATCCTACCTGGACCTTTGCACCGAGCACGTGGTGGTCATGGACTACATCGACGGCATCTCCATCGCCGATCCCAAGCGTTTGGCAGCCGAGGGTTATGACTTGGAAAAGATCGGCGCCGCAATCGTCGAGGACTATTCGACGCAGGTGCTCGACGACGGCTTTTTCCATGCGGACCCGCATGCGGGAAACATTATCCTCAAGGACGGCATCGTCTACTTTATCGACCTGGGCATGGTCGGGCGCATGTCGAGTCACGACCGCGGTATCGTCAAGGACATGATTTTCGCCGTGGCCGAGGGTGACGTCCCCAAGCTCAAGGATTCGCTTATGCGCTTTGCCGTGACGCGCGGCGATTCTGCCGAGCTCGACCATTCGGCCTTTTTGTCCGACTTGGACTTTATTGTCGCCGACTTTGCGGGGCTCGATCTTAAGGACCTGGATATCGGCGAGTTTTTGACCTCGCTGCTCAATCTGGCGCGCAAAAACGACGTTGAGCTGCCGAGTGTGGTGACGATGTTCGCGCGCGGCATGGTGACGCTCGAGGGCCTGCTGACCGAGTACATGCCCAACGTCAACATGATCCAGATTATCCAGACGCACATCAAAAACGAGAAGAGCACCTATGCGCGCGTGCGCGATATGGGGCGCGATCTTGCCGCGAGCAGCTATCGAGCGGCAAAAGGTTCGCTCGAGGCGGCCGAGTATCTGGGCTTGGCGTCGCGTATGCTTACGCGCGGCCAGCTTAAGGTGAACACGCAGATCATGAGCAGCGATAAGGCACTGCGGCAGCTGGGTGGAATTATCGACCGCATGTCGATGGCAATTGTGATCGCCGGTCTGTTTATCGGTTCGTCGGTGGTGTACTATGCGCGTATCGAGCCGGTTGTGTTTGGTATCCCGGTCATTGGCTTTATGGGCTACGTGAGCGCGCTGGCGCTGGCACTGATGCTGGGCCGCGAGATCTGGCGCAATAGCCACGGCGGTAAGCGTTAGCGATTTCCCGGGGTCGGGGAAACGGGTTATTTTGCTCGGCACTTCATCCCCGCCCTTTTCTATCGCAAACCATAGCTTGTACCTTGGGCTTCGCCTGTGTGCGGGGCCCTTTTGCGTGCTACCATATCGACAGTAATAATCGATGGCCTAGATGGTGGTGCGGAGACGCACGAATGCGCGGTTTTCCTGCGCGTTTGGGAGAATCGGGGTGTAAGTCCCCGGCTGTACCAGTAACCGTAATTCCTCTTGGCCCGGGATGGTCGCGTCGCAGATCGGACGGCGCGCCCGGGTCGGTAAGGTTAAGTCGGATCGCCTCCCATCTTGTACGCGGCCGCGGCGCATGCCGCCGGTACGCGTTGGGCTCTGGAGGGAAGGGGGACCCCGATGGGGGTACTCAAGCGCGATATGCGCGATGACGTGGGGCAGCCGCTGGGCAATGTCCCAAGTTCAGACAATAGGAGACAAATGGATATGTTTGAGGATGAGTGCCAACGCGCCTCGTGGCGTCGTCATGGAGCGATTGCCCGCGGCGTAGCCAAGCGCGGTCTGGTGGCGTTCCTGGCTTTTGCCATGGCTTTTGGCACCACGCCGGCGCAACTTTGGGCCGAGGGCGCCGAGGGCATTGCCGAGGCCGTGGCGCAGGCTGCGACGGGCGGCGAGGGCGCGGCGGCCGACGATGGCACCGCTGCCGACACCGGCGCGAACAGTGCGGCGGCGAGCGCTGCTGCCGATGACGCCGGCGCAGATCAGGGCGCAACTGCGAGTGCCGCGAATGGTGCCGACACCGCCGCAGGCAACGCGACTGAGTCCGAGAACTCTGCTGCGACGCCTGCTGCTTCGGAGCAGAAGAACGCCGTTGCCGCCGCGTCTGCCACAACGCTTTCGAGCGAGGCCAAGGTCTTCATCCAGGATACCAAGGATAAGGACAGCTCCTATTCCACGAAGTCGGGCGCGCTCAAGGCCGGTGAGACGCTTTGGGCAAATATGTACGATGAGGTCGAGGACGACTGGTACGGCACTTCGACTGAGCCCGTTGCCAATCCCGGCACTTGGACTTACACCTGGCTCGCCGGTACGACTAGGGCCAGCAGCAATGTCGCCGACTACACCGAGGTCGTAGGCCACGAGCAGTCGCTCACCGTCACCGCCGCGATGGAAGGCAAATACTTCATCTGCAGGGTAACGGTTGATGGCAAGGACTACTATGGTCCGTCCGTTTCTTCCGGCTCGGGTATCAATGCCAACAACATCCCCGGTCCCGTGCTGGGTGCCGGGCAGATGGAGCTTAACAACGTCAAGCTGAGTAGCGACACGCCGAGCATAGGCGACACCCTGACGGCGACTCCGTACATAAGCTATTATCAGCAAGCCCCCGCCGACGCCAAGGTTACCTACACGTGGTCCGCATCCACCTCGCAGTACTCGGGCTTTACCAAGATCGAGGGCAAGACGGGTGCTTCGCTCGTGGTGGGCGACGACCTTGAGGGCAAGTACATCAGGGTCGAGGCCAACGCTGGCGTCAACACGGTGAACAAGACCACTTCCAGCAAGGTCAAACAGGCCGGTGCGGTCGAGATTTCGGCCGTGTCCATCATCAATACCAAGGACGATACGAGCGTCTTTGCGGTGGGGGATACCGCTAAGGCCCGCGCTAAGGAGAAGGGCGGCGCGTACGGCGCGTTCGTCGACGCGAGCAAGCTCAACTATCAGTGGCAGAGCTCTGACACCAAGAGTGGCACGTATACCGACATTGCGGGTGCCACGGGTGAGACCCTCGAGCTTACCGACGCTTTAGGTGGCAAGTACCTCAAGTGCAAGGTGTCCTCGAAGATCGGCTCTTCGAGCATGGCCAACAACACGGGCGCTCTCGTTGCGGCTACCGGTTCAATTAACGTTACGAGCGTGACTATGAGCCCGACTTCGGGCAAAGTCGAGGTTGGTTCTACGATTACGGCGACCGCCAAGGCGGGTTCCACCGACGTTACCGCCGATTCGCATGTCACGTGGCAGTGGTATAAGGGCACCTCGAACACCGCAAGCAAGTGCGACACGCCTATCAAGGGTGAGACCGGTAACACCCTGACGGTGACCGCCGCCCTTAAGGGCTACTACGTCGTGGCCAAGGCCAACGGCGGCTATGGCGAGCAGAAGCCGTACTATGCGGTGGGTCCCGTTTCCGTCGCGGGCCAAGTGGAGCTCTATGACGTGCAGTTCGAGGGTTCTCCTGCTACCAATGGCGTGCACGTAGGCGATACGCTCAAGACTAAGGTGCGCAAAAAGGACGGTTCGCGCTACAACTATATCGACCGCACCGATAACGTGACCTACCAGTGGCAGTATGCAAACAGCAGCTCGAGCTACGACCCCGCCTATACCGATATTCCCGGTGCTACCGAGGCCGCCTATACCGTTGACGCTGCCTATGCTGGCAAGTATCTGCGCGTGAAGGTGACGAGCGAAAATACCGTTTCCAGCACGCAGAAGAAGAGCTCCTACGGCGGCACGCAGTCCGTTGCCCCGCTCGGCCCCGTGACGCTTAAGGGCCAGTACAAGCTGGCAGGCATTGAGCTTGCCGATAAGAACGTTACGCTCAGCGTGGGTTCAAAGATCACGCCGAGCGTGCAGGTTCCGGGCAGCTGGTCGGGCTCGACGAAGGACGTGCCCGAAGATGCCGAGCTCACCATGGCGTGGTATGCCAAGGGCGAGGGCGATGCCGATTGGACCGAGCTCACCGACGGCATCGATAAGACCGATGGCAGCCTGACTCTTACGGATGCGCTTGTCGGCAAGCGCATCAAAGTTACGGCGAGCGCTCTCGACAACACGGTTGAATGGGTTTCGTCCGATAGCGTCACCGCGGCGGGGGAGTATAGCCTGCTGCGCGTGATCGCCAGCCCGCAGATTAATAGCGATTCGACCCATCTCGTCTCGGGCGATAGCGTAAAGGCGACAGCGCAGGCCAAGCGCGCCGACGGTTCGACCACCAACGGTATCGATGTCACCGACCAGGCGACTGTAGCCTGGTATGCGGCCGACGACGCGAAGGCTCCGGCGGCCGACTGGACGCTGCTGCCCGATATGTCGGGCGCCGCGGCAACGGTTTCGGCATCTGCTGCTGGCAAGTATCTGAAGGCTGTCGCCACGAGCGGCAGCTCGACGGTCGAGCTCGTCTCCGCTAACAAGGTTATCGCCGCGGGCTCGCTTGAGGCCGCAGTCCAAAAGCTTAACGATGCCAATAAGCAGATCGCCGTTGATTACAGCGCCAAGGGCGGCAACGTCAACGATGTCCTGAAGGCGCAGCTTGCCGATTTGGGCTTTACCGATATTGACGTCAAGGTCTCTGAGGGCGGCGTTGCCTTTAAGGCCGAGGACGCCAAGGCTACGGTCGGTATCTCCGACGCCCAGGATAAGACCAATGGCAATGTGACGTTCTTCTTCATTGACCCCAACAACTACACCGGTTACAACATCGACGGTCTGCGTAACGCCGATGTGGCGTTTGAACTGTCGCGCGATGGCAAGACCGAGTATTACCTGCCCAACAAGTCCGTGCAGGTTGCTTGGGACGAGGCTAAACTGCAAGACCTTCTTGACGGAGCCGCCGAATCCCTGCAGATTGGCTACGCGTCGGGCGAGTCCGCCGATGGCGTGACTCAAAATGTCACGCTTCCGTACAAGGCGGGTTCCGCAAAGAAATTCTCTGTTGAATGGACAAGCTCCGACACCGAGCGCCTGTTTGTTTCTGGTTATAGCTGGGAAGATAAGACGGGTAAGGTTTCGCGCGCATCGAGCGATCGAGACGTGACGCTGACCGCCAAGGTTACGGTTACGAGCGGCGACATCAAGCTTGCCGGCTCGCATGACTTCGTCGTGACGGTCAAGGGCGATCCCGAGAAAGTCAACGCCGACAAGAAGGCACTGCAGGAGAAGGTCAATGCGGCCTTTACCTACGATAATATCAAGTACTCCGGCACCGACGTGGTCGCCAACAAGGACGGCTTGACCGCCGACCTGCAGATGCCACGCACGAGCACGCTCAATCTCGACGGCAAGTATTACGAGGTCAAGTACTCTGCCAGCACCGATGACATCACGTTCAACGGTTACAAGGGCACGGTCTATCAGCCGCTGCCCGGAGCCAAGGCCGCAAACACCAAGATCACCCTCACGGTGACCGACAAGTCGAACTCCGAGGTCACGGCTAGTAAGACCCTCGATTTTGCGATTGCTCCGCAGGACCAGGGCGAGCTCGATGCCGAGCTTTCTCTTATGGAGCAGGCTAAGGCCGGCTACGCCGCTGCCATCTTGAATGGCCAGGACGCTAGTGCCGTTTCGACCGACATGCACGCGTTCCAGAAGGCATATCTCGATGCCGACGGCAACCTTGCCTGGAGCTACAACAAGGCAACGACCGATTCGACGTCCCCCGGTATTGTTCCGGTCGATCTGCCTGGCTATGACGCGATGTCCGGGCAGGATTGGCGTCTGTTTAAGTCGAGCAACAGCTCTATTGTTTCCGCAGAGAATCTCAAGGTCACGCAGCCGCAGTACAACACGAAGGTTGTCGTTTCCTCGCGTCTGACGAGCGAGAAGTACGCTCGCTACGCTGAGCGTTACCCCGACAACGCTACGTACGCCAAGCTTGCCAACCAGGACGTGTCGGCAAAGATCACGGTTCTGGGCACGAGCGGTCAAAACGATCCCGAGGTTACGGCGACGTGCTCCGTCATTGGCATCGATGCCAAGGGTAAACAGCAAACGTGGGCTGCCGCGACGCAGTACACGCTCAAGAATGGCTCGACGGCCGCCGATCTTTCCGAAGAGCTCTTTAAGCAGGCCGGTCTCAAGGTCGACTACGACCCCAATGGTTCTTGGGGCTGGGTGCTCAACTCCATTACGTCGCCTTTCGACGCTGATCGTACTCTTGCGTATGATTCCGCTACGGGTGCCTATTGGCAGCTGTTTATCAATGGTGTTGCGGCGTCGGTTGGCGCTGGCAGTTACCCCCTCGATGCGGGTGACTCTGTTGTCTGGTGCTATTCGAAGTACGGCGACGCTGCACCCACCGACCAGCTTTCGGTAAGCTGCACCGTTATCGGTCAGGACGCTTCGGGTGCTCAGCAGACGTGGGCGCAGCCTACGACTGCACTGGTGGAAGAGGGCGCAACTGCCGCCGATCTTTCCGAGCAGGTCTTTAAGCGGGCCGGTATTGGCGCCGACGTCCAAACCGGTTCGTATGGTTGGTTCCTCAATTCGCTGACTTCTCCGTTCAATAAGAGCGTGAAGCTTTCGACCGTACGGGTAAACGAAAGCACCTGGAAGTCCTGGCAGTTCTTCGTTAACGGCAAGATGGCCAATGTCGGCGCCGGCAACTACACGCTCAAGGCCGGCGATGAGATTACCTGGGTCTATGGTTCCGATGGCACCATGCCCGGTCAGGTCTCTGTCTCGATGGAGATCATCGGCAAGAAGGACGATAAGGCACAGCGCTGGACCGATCCTTCGAAGCAGGTGTTTGTTGGGGGCACGACGATCAAGGACGCCACTGCCGCCTACTTCGATGCTTTGGGCATCAAGTCCGAGATGTACGATCAGCTGGGCTTCTGGGGCGTTCACAGCCTCGTCTCTCCGCTTGACGGCACTAAGTTGGCCGGCGCTTGGTCGTACTTTGTTAACGGTGTTCCCGGATCTCAACTCGACAGTGACTACGTGCTCAAGTCGCGTGACGAGATCGTCTGGGCCTATGCTGCCGGCGATACGGTGCCTAATCCCGACGAGGTCGTAGTCAATCCGAGCGCCCCACGTCCGACCGATTGGAAGTCCGATTGGGACGGCAAGTCCAATGCAGCGGTCGAGAACGTTTCGACGCCTACGGGTGCGCTAGCGAGCTCCTGGACGTTCGATTGGAAGGCGTACTCGGGTGCCACGAATCCCAACGCAAGTGAGCCTATCGTTGTTAACGGCTACGTATACCTCGCCGTCAACAAGCGTTTACTAAAGATTAACGCCGAGTCGGGCAAGGTCCTTGCCGAGTCGAAGCTTAAGACTGCGGTCGGTTACACCTCGCGCCCGATTTACGCGAACGGTTTGGTTATCGTTCCGCTCGACCGCGGTGCGGTCCAGGCTCTGACGGCTGACACGCTCACAACGGTTTGGGTCACTGACTTCGTGAGCGGGACTGCTCAGTCGAATTCTCAGCTGACGGTTGATGGCAATTACCTCTATGTCGGCACCGTTGATGTCGACTATGGAAAGGGCACGTATGACAACGGCCATCTGACGCGCATCAATATCCTGACCGGAGCGGTTTCTTGGCAGCATGTCAATCCGAACGAGGGCTATTACTGGACAGGCGCTACGGTGGGCGATGACTTTGTCTTGGTTCCCACCAGTTCCGGTACCGTCGAGATGCTGAGTAAGTCGACGGGCGATGTGCTCGGCAGCGTCTCGGTTGGGGCGATTGTCAACTCCACCTGCGTGTTTTCTGACGACGGTAGCCATGCCTATCTCATCTCGCGCGACGGCAAGCTGCACGTATTGGCGATTTCTGATGGCGACTCACGCGATGCGGATGCCGCTTCGCGTATTACCGAGGAGCGCGTAGTTGACCTTGGCCTTACCGGCTGTGCGTGTGCGCCTACGATGTATGATGGCAAGCTAATTGTTGGCGGCGAGGTTGCTGGCGGCTCTGCGCTGGCGATTATTGACCCGGCCAAGGACTTTGCCAGGACGCTGGTCACGACGGCGGACGGCTCTCAGCTGCCGGCCGGACTTGGTGGCATCAAGGGCGCTCCGCTCGTGAGTGCCCAGGGCAAAGACGCGTATGTCTACTTCACGGTTAACTACGGCGAGAGCCCTGATTTCGTTAACTACACCACGGGCGGTGGCGTATATCGTTACAAGTTGGGTGACACCGAGGCTTCTGGTGTGTTTAGCGCAACGGGCCACAACAACTACTGTGACTCGCCAATCGCTTGTGATGCCCAGGGCAACTTGTACTACATCAACGACTCTGGCACGCTGTTCAAGCTGAATGCTGGCGTTAAGGTTTCGTTTAGTGCTGGCAAGGGGTCCAAGGTCGATTTTCAGACTACGGCCGCCAACGGCTCTGTGGCCAAGCCTGCCGATCCGACGCGCGAGGGCTACACCTTCGCTGGTTGGTATACCGACGAGGCTTGTACGGAGGCGTATGACTTTAGCGTTGCGGTGACGGCGGATATGACGCTGTATGCCAAGTGGGTCAAGAATGCTGTTAACCCTGGTGGTAACGGCGGCTCTGGCTCCAACGGCGGCTCGGGTAATGCCGGTGCCGGCGCCGGTTCCGGCAATGGTACTAACGGCCAGCAGAGCGGCGGCGCTGTTTCGCCTGGGCAGAAGCCGGTGTCGTCGACCACGACCACGACCGAGACCAAGGACGGCAAGGATTCCAAGAAGGATTCCGACAAGTCCGACAAGAAGGACAGCAAGAAGTCTGATAAGAAGTCCAGCAAGTCCGGCTCCAAGTCCGATACGGGCTCGTCTGCTACGACCGCTGCTAAGAAGTCCACTGCGGCTCCCGCGCAGCAGTCTGGCTTCAATCCGCTTGCCATCGTCGGCGTTGCGGCAGGCGTGATCGGTCTTGCCGTCATCGGCGTGTTCGTATTCACCAAGCGTCGGTAGGTGAGGGCTGTGTCCAATAAGCCTCAGGACGCCGAGTCCAAGCAGCCCGACTCGTCGTTCATCCAGCTTGACGATACAAAGCAAAAGGGCGCCGCTTCGGTGGCGCCCGCCTCGCGGCGCAAGGCGCTTGTTGGTGTTCTGACAGCCGTCTGCATTGCGCTGATTGTCGTCTCGCTGGGCTTTGTTTACCCTTCCGTCAGCGGTGCCTGGTCCATCGATTGGATTGTCGAGACCGTGACGGGGGAGAGCATCGTTGCCAAGGATGCGTCGGTTTCCGGCTCGACTACCGCTTCGGGTAAGGTTGCGTCCAAGGACTCCAAATCTTCGGACAATGCGAAGGACGGGTCGAAGGACTCGGATGAATCTGATTCCAAGGACGCTTCCGAATCCTCGGACAAGGACTCAAAAAAGGATTCGAAGGAGAAGAAGTCCGAAGGCAAGGGCGGGAAGAAGTCCAGCAACGTGTCTGCCGGACATGGCTCCGAATCCGCCGGTGGATCGAGTTCTTCTGACGGCTCTTCTTCGGGCGGCGGCTCGGTGTCTGGCGGTGGGTCTGCATCCAACAGCGGCAGCGCCTCTGCTGGCAATCAGGGCGGCTCGCAGCAGCCTGGCTACGTCACGGTGACGGTTTCGGTCACATCGAGCGCCGTGGGCAATCCTGTGTCTTCTAGTGGCACCTTCACCTTTAACGAGGGCGCTACGGCCTACGATGCTCTGTGCGCCCTAGGGCTTTCCGTGAATGCGCGCGGCACGTCGTACGGAACGTATGTTGCCGCCATTGGCGGTTTGGCCGAGATGGAGCATGGCGGCAAGAGCGGCTGGATGTACTCCGTTAACGGCACAGCGCCCATGACGGCCTGCAGTAACTACGTTCTCCCTAATGGCGCCAACGTCGTGTGGTATTACGTAACGGGCTAGAGGCCTCGACATAGCGCGCCAGACGGGCAGTTCGGACCAACATCCGAGCCGCCCGTTTTCATGCGAATGGGACGTCGTTTCCCAATCGAGGCTCAACCGGAAATTGCATCCCACTCTGAAGGCGAATTCCGGGACACAGTTTCCGCTAGGACGGCGTTGCGGAAGCTGTGTCCCATTCTGAGGCTGCAATCTGGGATGCACTTTCCGGAACGGCGCTCATAGGGAAACTGCGTCCCATTCATGCACTGTAGCCCGCCTCGTACGCCTTCCGCGGCAGACTCTGTAAACAAAAAGCCGGTTGGAACGTGAATTCCAACCGGCTGCGAAGCGAGATTATGTTGGGCCGTCTACGACTACGCGCCCTCGAGGAATAAGCGACGGCTAAAGTAGTTGTACCAGGTGACCAAGAACGTTGCGATTGCCTTCATGGCCTGGTAGCCGATGCTCAAAAACGTGACGCCCACAAACATGTACAGGTCGTTGAGACCCAGACCAATTACCGACAGGATGGTGAAGATCGTAAACTCGCGCTTGCGGCTCATGCCCTCGCGATGGTCGAACACGTACTTCATGCTGAGCCAGTAGTTAACCACGACGGAGGTGGTAAACGAGACTGTGGTGCTCATCAAAAAGTCGAGATGGAACAGCTCGACGAGCGCAATCAGCATGCCCCAGTCGATGCCAAAGGAGATAAGGCCCACGACAGCGAACTTGAGGAATTGCTTAGTATGAGGTTGTGCCAGTGCCTTGCGCACGTAATCACATCCAATGCGTTGACGAATCGAGCAGAGGATACTTTAGAGCTTTTGCATGGGAAACGTAAGGTCTTTGCCAAGAACTATACGAACTCGCCAAATTTGCAAGAGACAATCCGCAAACGTGCCAAATTTGCCCGTAAACGAACAAGGCCCACGAACAACGCAGCGCTCGACGCACGTCGTTCGTGGGCCCCGTAGTGCAACGAGGAGGCCGAGCTATTTGGTCTCCTCGCCCTCCAGGAAGATCTTTCGGGTCACAAAGTTGTAGACCATGACCAGTGCGGTGGCGCAAATCTTGGCGATATTGGCCTCGAGCCCCAGACCGGCGTTGAGCGCCAGCACGATACCGTCGTTGAGCGCCAAGCCGATCACGGACAGCACGACAAAGATAATGAACTCGCGGCGGCGACTCATGCCCTCCTTGTGTGCAAACACGTACTTCATGCTCGCGACGTAGTTAAAGATGAGCGAGACGATAAAGCCGCTGGTGTTGGCGATCAGGATGTTAAGGCCCAGACCGTAGTGGAGCAGATTCATAATGCCAAAGTCGATAACCGTGGCAATGACACCGACGACGCCAAATTTCATGATCTGCGCAAGGAGCTTTTGCATGGTACCTGCCTTAGGGTGGCGCTGGGGCGCCGTGGGGATGACAAACCCAGCAAGTTTAGCCAATCCCCGCGGGTGGAGCTAGGCGCGCTCCTCGATGGCACCGTTTCTATATGCATCGAGCAGTTGGCGTAGGTCCTGGATCTGGCTGCGGATCTTGACGCCGGTATCGGTGTCGCTCACCATGCGGCGACGGTCGGCCTCGTCAAAGCGGTTGGTCTCGCTTTCGATATCGATGTTGCGGGTGAGCGCCTCGGCAACGGTGGTAAAGGCCTGATGCGACTTAAGGCGGCATCCGCGCGAACTCGAGATAAGTGTGTAGCCGGCGATGCCCGTTTTGGGGTGGTAGGCGCGGCAGAAACCGCCATCGATGACCAGCAGCTTGCCGTTGGCGCGGATGGGCTGCTCGCCCTTGGTGGTCTTGACGGGCGTATGGCCGTTGATGATGCGGCCCGTCGGCGAGCAGGCCATGGGCGCGACGCCAAACTCGCGCATGATGTCATCGCAGACCGAGGGCGACTTGGTAAGCGTAAAGTACGGGTCCATCGGCTCGACCCAGGTGCTCTTATCGGCGATATAGGCGCGCTCAAAGGTACGCACCAGGCGTCCGCTGGCGGGCGAGTTAAAGCCAATCCACAGGTACCACATCCAGTCGAGAGCGTCGCGGTCGCCCACGCGCCAGGCGCGGCGGGCGATGTGGTCGCAAAAATCGAGATAATCGCGGCCAGCGTGCCAGGTGCCCAAGCAGTTCATGCTGCTAAAGGTGCCGTCTTCGTTGAGCGGAACGCAGCCGTGGAAGAGCAGGTTGCCGTTGGCGACCTTGTACATCGAGCCGTGGGAATAGAGGAAATCGATATGGCGATGCAGGTGATCGGCGGTGACAAACTCGGACACGAGCTTGTCGATGATGTGCTGCTCCTGGGGCGTGAGCGTATAGGGGTCCGCCGGGTCGACGGTGGGGAAGTCGTTGGTCGTGAGCGGCCACACACTGCCGTCGGCGAGCGTGACCGTGCCGGTGTCGTGATCGATTTTGTCGAGTAACAGGCGGTCGGTCATATCGAACTCGGGGTGGCGCTGGATAATCTGGCCCTCGAGCTTAAAGAGCAGCACGTTGATGGCCTTGATCAGCGGGGTGATGGGCTCACCGTCGGTGTAGGTGGCATCGGCAAAGGCGACAAGCTCACGCAGCGAGATGCCGTAGTCGTTCTCCAGGATCTCGTAGTTGTCGTAGCGTAGGTTGTTGCGCAGCACCGTGGCGATGCAGGCGGGCTCGCCGGCAGCGGCGCCCATCCACAGCAGGTCGTGGTTGCCCCACTGGATGTCGAGCGAATGGTAGGTGAGCAGGCGGTCCATAATCTTGGCCGCGCCGCCGCCGCGGTCGAAGATGTCGCCCACCAGGTGCAGGTGGTCGACGGCCAGGCGCTTGATGAGCGAGGCAAGCGACTCGATAAAGTCGTCGGCGCTGGCGGTCTCCAGAATGGACTCCACGATGCGCTCGTGATAGCGCACGCGATAGTTGTTCTCGTCCGGATGCGTGTGCAGCAGCTCGTCGATGATGTAGGCGTAATCGCGCGGGATGGCCTTACGCACCTTGGAGCGCGTATAGCGGCTCGAAAGCGAGCGGGCGACCATGATGAGCTGGTCAAGCATCGTCCTGTACCAGGTGGGCGAGTCTTCGCGCCGGCTGCGGACCAGGTCGATCTTCTCGCGCGGGTAGTAGATGAGCGTGCACAGCTCGCCCTTTTCGTCAAAGGAAAGCGTGTCGCCAAAAATCTCGTCGACATGTTCGCGCACGACGCCCGAGCAGTTGTTGAGGATGTGCATAAAGGCTTCGTACTCGCCATGCACGTCGCTCATAAAATGCTCGGTGCCTTTGGGCAGGTTGAGAATGGCCGAGAGATTGATAATCTCGGTAAACGCGGATTGCTCGGTGGGAAATTGTCTCGACAGCAGACGCAGATACTTGAAGTCTTGCGGATTGCGATCGAATGCGACCATGAAACACCTTCCGATGGAGCTGGTAAAACTGATAAACAGCGTCAAACGTTTATCAGTATGCGCCGCTTTTGTTTCGATTGGGGATGGGCGGCCGAATTGTTAGCCGAACGGTTTGGTAAATCGATTTAGTTGAGGTAGATATGGCGGTTGAGTGGAGACGACAGAGGGTGTTTTCTCAGATATTCATGCGTGGGGTCGGTGGAGACGATGGTGGTAAAGATGTTCGCTATTATTGCTTCGATTTGGTAAATAGTGGACATATGTACCGTATGTAGGCTCACTGTGCAATAATTTGCGCAGCAATGAGTAAGGAGCCTCATATGAGTGATTTTGTCCTGACCTGTGAATCTGCCGCCGACCGAACCCGTGAGTTCTTTGTGTCGCGCAATATCCCTGTCGTGTGTTTTCATTACGAGATCGACGATGTTGTCTATACGGACGATCTGTATCAGTCGATTACGCCGGACGAGTTTTTTGCCCAGATATCTGCGGGCGCCATGCCCAAGACGTCTCAGGTGAGCGTGGGTGAGTACGAGGAGTTTTGGGAGCCGTTTGTTGCCGAGGGTAAAGACGTGCTGCACCTGACGTTGTCGTCGGGTATTTCGGGCACGTATGGATCGGCCTGCGTTGCGGCGCAGATGCTCGCGGATCGCTATCCCCAGGGCGGCAAGGTTCGCGTCATCGATTCGCTGGCGGCGTCTTCGGGCTTTGGCCTGCTGGCGGAATGTGCCGCCGACGTTCGCGATAGCGGCGCTTCGCTCGACGAGACGGCCGCCTGGATCGAGGAGCACAAACTCAACCTGCACCACTGGTTCTTCTCGACCGATCTGTCGAGCTACCTGCGCGGCGGTCGCATTTCGGCTGCGAGCGCAATCATCGGCACGGCGCTTAAGATTTGCCCACTTATGACGGTCGATTGCGACGGCAAGCTGTCGCCACGTGAGAAGATTCGCACTAAGAAGCGCGCGATTTCCGAGATGGCTAAGACCATGATGGCACACGTGCAGGACGGTGCGGATTATTCGGGTAAGTGCATCATGTCGCACTCGGCGTGCCGCGAGGATGCCGAAGCAGTTGCGGCGCTGATTGAGGAACAGGTTCCGCAGCTTAAAGGCAAGATTGAGATCAATAACATCGGTACTCTGATTGGCTCGCATACCGGACCTGGTACGGTGGCGCTCTTCTTTATGGGCGACAAGCGCGTGGATTAATTTGCCCCATCACATCGCTGCATGATTGCCCAAACGAAAACGGCCCGCCTCACGTTTGTGGGGCGGGCCAAGATGTTTTGCTAGCGTTTCTTTCCTCGGAAGAAAAAGCCGTGCAGTGAGGGCTTGAGCCCGCGGTTGGCGCGACGCTCCTCGACGCGCTCGTGGATCGAAGCGACGCGCTCGATGACCTCGTCGGGAATCGGCACGTCGGGATTCATGTTCTCGACCTGGCTGACTTCGGCGGCGGCGACCTGGTCGATAATGGGCACATCGTCGCGCGAGATAACGGGCGTGGCGTCTTCCTTCATCTTGCGATAACGCTGCATCATGTCGGTCTGTAGCTGCTGTGCCGAAGGCGGCGTCCAGATGATGGCGTTGGCGCCGGCGGCGATGGTCTCGCGGATGCTCTCGGGCGTCTTGCCGCCCGGCGCGATGAGCGGCAGGTTGGGATAGTGCTCGCGCAGTTCACGCAGGACCTGCGGCGTGTTTTTGCCAGCGGCGATGTTAAGAATCTTGGCGCCGGCGCGCACCTTTGCGTGAGCATCGTCGTCGCAACGTACGACCGTGGCGACGACGGGGATGTCGGCGATGTTGGTGATGTGCTCGACCATCTCGGCGGTGGCGGGGGAGTTGACCACACAGCCCGCCGCGCCCTGCATCTCGGAGACGGCTGCCATCTGAACGGAGCGCTTGCCGGTGGTGGTGCCACCGCCCACGCCTACGAAGACCGGGCACTCGGCGACGGTCAGCAACGCCTGCGTAATGGCGGGCTGCGGCGTGAAGGGGTAAACGGCAAAGACGGCATCGGCGTTGGAGTTGCGGATGACCGCGACGTCGGTGGTGTAGATGAGCGATTTGATACGACGGCCGAAGAGCGTGAAGCCGCTGGCCTCCTCAATCTCGTCAGGCATGCGAAGGGCCGCCTTGCGCAAACGCCCGTCGATGGGCAGCGGCTCCATGGGGAGCAGTCCGTTGGGGGTCACGGCTACCTGGGGCTCGGTGAACTCGTCTGCGAGCTCGACCTCGGAGAAATCGACCGAGGCGACGATGTCCTCGTGAACCTCGGCGGGCACATCGATGGGGGCTTGGTCGTTTGCCGCGGCAGGCGTGTCGAAGGAGCTGGTGCCGACAAAGGCGTCGACGCGCTCATTTAGATCGTTGAGGGTATCCATGGAAGCTCGATTCTATGCGATGACGGCCGGCGCGATGCAGCCGGAATTGCGAATGCTAAATCGTTTGACGAGTTGATTTTTCCCCGCCACGCAATTCGTTAGACCGAAGGGCCGGCGAACGTGAAGGAGCTGTGGTGGCGGGGATCGAGGTGCTATCTTGAAAGTCCCGTTTAAAAGAGAGGTGACGCGGTATGGAATTGACAGCAATGTTTGGCTCGATTGGCCTGTGTGTGGGCGCAATTGTTGCCGCCGCGGTCATCTACTTTGTGGTCACGGCCATTAAGGGCAAAAGGGCCGAACGCAAGGAGCGCACGATGCTTAAACAGCATCGCGACCAGCAGGGCAAACGCGCACGGAGATAGTTTGTTGAGTTTTGGATCCGTGCGCTAACTGCGTTTTCGGATCAGGGCAATGTAGAAGCCCTCAAAGTCGCGGCTGGGCGGAATGGTGAGCGTGCCGGGCAGGCCGTTGGCGATGGCCGATACCTGACCCGCGGCAATGGCTTCGGTCAGGGCGTTGGACTCGATGCGCGGCTCCTCACCAGCTTCCTGGGCGCGGCGTGCCTCACTTTCGCTCGGCGTGCCATCGAGGGGGATAAGCTCGCAGTCCATGTGCTTGTCGAGGGCCTCTTGCAGGGCGTCCTCGTTTTCCTGCGGCAAGATCGAACAAGTCGAATAGACGAGCGTGCCGCCCGGTTTGAGGGCTCCCATGGCGCGGTCCAGAAGTGCTCGCTGCGAGCGGGCGCACCTGCTCAGCAACTGCTCGGTGAGGCCGCGCAGGCTCTTCTCGTTGCCGCTGACGACTGTGCCCGTGCCGGTGCAGGGAGCGTCGAGCAGGATACGGTCAAAGCGGAAGAACTCGTCGAGCTCGCGTGCGTCGATGCGCATGACGGGCACGTTTTTTGCGCCTTGGCGGTGGAGGTTGGCTTCGAGCTTCTCGGCGCGGGGAATGCTCATCTCGCAGGCGGTGAGGTGTGCCTGGCCCTGGGTGAGGGCGGCGATCTGCGTCGTCTTGCCGCCGGGGGCCGCGCACATGTCCAGGATGTCCTCGCCGGCCTGGGCGCCCAAGACCAACGGCGGCATCATGGACGACAGACTTTGCAAGTAGATCTTGCCGTCGCGGTAGATGTCGAGGTCCCACAGGTCGGAAACCTGGGCCTCGGGCAGGATGGAAGCGTCCGGGTACCATGCGACGGGGCGGTGGGCGATGCCGGCGGCATCGAGCGCCGCGGCGATGTCCTCGGCGGTTGCCTTGAGCGTGTTGGCGCGCAGCGTGACCGGGCGTGTGGCCGCGGCGCCGAAGCCCTCGATCATAAGCTCGGCATCGGCGGGCGCATAGGCGCCGGCGACCGTGTCGACCATAAAGCGCGGCAGGTCGGCGGCGCAGGGAAGGGCGGCAAGCTGGTCGGAAAGCTCGGTGGCGGCAAACTGCCTGAGCTTGAGCTCGGCCTTGACCTGCTTTTTCTGCTTACGACGACGCGGCTTGGACATCCGTCTTTCCTTCCCATTCCATTACATGTCGAGTGTTTAGTACTGGCTCTCGTGCTTGCTAAAGAAGTCGAAGCGCGGGGGCAGCGGCTTCACGCGGTGCTCGCCGGGCTTCTCGCCCAGGATCTCCACGAACTCGTCCGTGGAGGCAAAGATGTTATCCCAGCTAAAGAAAGCGACCGGGTCGACGTCGAAGTACTCGCAGATGAGCTCGCAGCCGGCCGGCACAATACCGTGCATCAGGACGGTCGCCACGCGCAGCTCGGTAAAGGCGTCGACAAGGGCCTGCGTCATCGCGGCGTTTGCCTCGTTACCCTCGAGCTTGTTGGCGGCCTTGGAAGCGTCGCTCCAGCGCTTGTTGGCGGCGCGCAGGTAGTCGTCACACACGGCAAGCGCGCGGTGCGTCTCGAACTTGTACATGGCCTGCTCAAAGGCGAGGGCTGCCTGCTGGGCGGCTTCGACCACGGTGTCAGAAGCGGCACCGGCGGGGATGCAGCCGTTGCGGTAGGGGCTCTCGTCGCCTTCCTTGACGGCGACGCCGTAGAAGCAGCTGCGGGCCAGACGGTTGAACACGCCGGTCAGCAGCGCGCTCTCCTTAAGGGCCGGGTCGATAACGCGCTTGTCGTCGCAGGCGCGTACCTCGTTGCCGTCCTTGTCCTTGCCGGTCACACGCGTGTCGTATGCCTTGGGGCTAAAGCTCACCGGCTTTTCGGATAGGCCGAGCGACAGCCAGTGCGCGCGCATCTGCTCGCAGGTGTAGTGGTTGAGCAGGTCGTCTGCCGGCGGGGGAGGCGTCTGCGAGGACGAGCTGGCCTTTTTGCCCATGTAGAGCAGGTGGTAGCAGGCGCTGACGGTGCTCTGCGTGAGGTCCCAGCCCAGGGCCTCCCACATGGCGGTCTGCGCGATGCAGTAGAAATAGATGTTGTCCTGACCGATGAACTGGTAAATCTGAGCGTCGTCAGAGCACCACCAGTCGCGCCAGTCGAGCGAGCTGTGCTGGTAGGTGGGTGCGGGCACCTGCGTGGAGTCGGCGGCGGGCTCGCCCATGAGGGCGGCATCCTGGGCGGCGACGCCCTCGGTCACGCCGGCGGCCTTGGCATCGCGCGCGAGCACGGTACGCGTATAGCTGATGGGCGCCCACAGGCTCTCGGGCCAGCACCAGCAGGTGACGTCGGAGACGCCATCGACCTCGGGCACCGGAACGCCCCAGTCGATGTTGCCGGTGATGCGGAAGGGCACGAGTGCCTTGCCGCTGCGGAAGCGCACGCCACCGTTGGCGAGCACCGCGTGGGCGTCGTCGCGCTCCTTCCAGCTGGGGAAGGTGACGGTAAAGCTGCTCTTGTTGCCCTCGGGCTCCAGCACGGTGTGCTCGGGGAGCTGGTCCTCGACGGCATCGAAGGCCTCGCGGAACTTGTTCTGGATGTAGAGCTGAGCCGGCAGCAGCCACTCCTCCATGGTCTTGGAGACCACGGAGCGAACCTGCGGGTTCTGGGCGAGCTTGGCGGTGTAGGTCTTCATAAAGTCGAGGTAGGCCGGCAGGTCAAAGTAGAGATTGTCGACCGGGCGCAGCTCGGGCACCTCGCCGGTGAGCTGGCTCTTGGGCGCGATGAGCTCCTCGGGCTCAAACTGGTGGCCCAGATCGCACTCGTCGGCATAAGCCTTCTCGGACTTGCAGCCCTGGATGGGGCAGCGGCCGATGACCTGGCGGCCGTTGAGGAACGTGCCGGCCTTGGCATCGTAGAACTGCAGCGTGGAGCGCTTGGAGATGGTGCCCTGCTCGTGCAGGCGCTCGATAATCTCGGCAGTCACCTCGTTGTGGATCTGGGCCGCCGGCTCAAGGCCCGAGCCGCCGTAGATGTCGCAGCTGATGTTGTAGTTGTTGAGGGTCGCGGCCTGGCGGGAGTGATTGGACTCGACATACTCGCCGATGGACTTGTCGTAGCCCTCGTTCTCCTTGAGCTTGCGGTAGCTCTCCATGATGGGCGAACCGTAGCAGTCGGTGCCCGAGGTGAAGATGACGTTTTCGCGGCCCAGGCGGTCGCGCAGGAAGCGGGCGAAGAAGTCGGCCGGGACAAAGACGCCGCCGACGTGGCCAAAGTGCAGACCCTTGTTGCCGTAGGGCTCGCCGGCGGTAACGATGGCGCGGCGCGGCCAGCTGGGACGGTCGTTCATGGAGTATTTGGATGCCATGGGACTCCTTCGCATATAGGTAAGAGCGCGGCCGGGCACGGGGTTCGGCGGCGCGGTGGTCAATTCGTGCATATCGTTCGACATTATCGCACATGCGGGCGGGTGCGTGGCAGGGGCGCTATCCTAAGATGCTATGAATGAGATTTCCAACATACATGCGTTTGAGGACGAGGTTTTTCTGCACGCTTGCTTCGTGTGGGGGATGGCCGTGATCGCGGTGTTTGCCGTGTGCCTGGTGCCGGTGTTTATGCTGTTGGGCGGGCCTGCGGACTTGGACGCGGCTGAGGCGGGCGGCTGGACCACCGTCGTGGGCTGGATGGTCGGTGTGGCTGCGGTTTCTGCAGCGTCGTTTGCCGTGCACGAGCTGGTGCATGCGGTGTTTTTTAAGCTGCTGGCGCCTGCGGGCGCGCATGTGACCTTTGGGGCGAATCGCGAGACGGCGATGATCTATGCCTGCGCCGAGGGCGTTGTGTATTCGCGCCGGCGGTACATGGCGGTTTGCCTGGCGCCGACGGTTGTTGTGACGACAGCATTTGCCCTGGGGTTTGCGTTCTCGGACTATCCGCTGCTGTGCTACCTGGCGGCTGGTCTGCACTTGTCGGGCTGTGTGGGTGATTGGTATTACGTGCGGACCATTCTGCGCGACCGCCGTATCGTCGCCTGCGAGGATACGTCCTTTGGCGTGCGCTTTTTCGCAAAGTAGTCTTTTTGGGACGGGGCTATTTTAGCTGCCATGATGTCGGGGTGAGTTTTCTGGGACGGGGATGTCGATGAAGTCGTTGTTGCTGCATGCGTGCTGTGCACCATGCTCGCTTGAGCCGGTTCGCCTGCTGCGCGAGGAGGGGTTTGAGCCCACGATTTGCTGGACCAATCCCAATATTCAACCGCGCGATGAATGGCGGCGGCGTCTGGACGAGCTGCGCCGGTGGTGTGCCGATGGCGACATCGAGCTCATCGAGGCGGGGGAGGACCGCGAGCGCTGGGAGGCCGGCGTGGCCCCGCTGGGTGCCGATCGGCCCCGTCGCTGTCGCTCGTGCTATGCCCTGCGCTTGGCCGAGGCGTGCCGCGTGGCCCAGGAGCGCGGGTTTGAGTTTGTGGGCACGACGCTCGCCGTCTCGCCGTATCAGCTGTTCGATACCTGCAATGATGTTTTGGAGCGTCTGGCTGCCGCCCGCGGTCTCACCCCGGTGATTCGCGATTTTCGCCCGTATTATCCCGAGGCTACGCGCCGTTCGCGTGAGCTGGGCATGTATCGGCAGAATTACTGCGGCTGCCGTTTCTCGGCGGTCGAGGCGGCCATGGATCGCGCCCGCATCCGCGACGAGCGCAAAGCCGCCAAAAAGTAGTTCATTTGGGCTGGGACTTTGAGCTGTCTGTGCGGTACGGTCGTTTTTGGGAAAGTCGATTTAATTAAGCGTGTGATCGTGGCTCGCTTGATACCAAACGACGACTCCTATGATTCTAATCCTCCGTTTGTTAAACATCAGATCCGGACTTGCTGTTGCATATGAATGGGACGACAGCACAATCATGTCGTTTCCTTCTGCAAATCGCCTAATTACCGGTGTTTTACCGTCTGCGAGCGCCAATACAGCACAGCCGTTCCAAGGCTTTGCGGTGGTATCGACAAGTAGTAAGCTGCCGGGAGGGTAAATGCGGGACATTTCGTCGCCTTTGATTTTAACGAAAACGCTATGTGGGTGACGTTTGGCTACGTCTACAGGCGCGCAAGCATTTTGTTGGCCGTGCGTGATGCGGCGCTTTTGCGATTCGATATCGATGACGGGAAATGTGCCCTCCATTTCGTGGATAGCAGGGTCTTCGTCGGTGACGATTCTTTTATTTGCGAGCTTTACAGCCAAACCGTTTTCCTCGCCAACAAGTTCATCGCGGGTGCAACCGAAGAGCGCTTGTAACTTTTCAATATAGCGCTCACGGGGGGCATACCGACTTTTTTCCCAACGACAAACGGTCTCTTTAGATACCCCCAACATCTCTGCAAGTTGCGCCTGACCAAGATGCTCCATGGTGCGGAGTTTACGAATATTTGCCCCGAAGCCCATGGCTATAGATCCTCTCGCCACAGAGGGAGGCATAGACAGTTTGTGCCACCATAGCCTTTGGTGAGCTCGTCAATGGATAGCGGGAATAATTCCATTCCTGCTTTCTCAAGCGCTTCGTTGGTCCAAACGTTTTCTTCATATACGCATAGTTTTCCTGGCGAGAGCGCAAGGATAGACGTTGCGTTGTTCCGGCGTTCTCTTTCGTAGGCGGTTTGATTCCCGCCTCCGCAGTCAATCACTTTTATTGGTTCGCAACAGGCTGCAGAGAGTATTTCCGGAATCGTGCGATCGATAGGAGTGATCGTAAGGCCCCTTCCGGATCGTTTTAGTTGAATGCTGTATGCATCAACGGCATTGCATATCTCACGATCGATGAGGAACGCGTCGTGATCAATTCTACTTATGAACGTATCGAGGTGGATACGCAGCCCGTCAGAGGGGACTCGAATCGCAATTAGCTCGGTGGTCTGGAATTTATTTGAGGTCAGGAGCTCTTTGGCAAGTGACTCGACGGCGGCGGGTTCAGTTCGGTCAGAGATTCCAACTAATATTGTCTTAGCACTGATAACAATAATGTCTCCGCCTTCTATATGGTAGCTACTCCTGTTCAAATCACATATTGGAGTTTCTCCCATGATCTTGTGGTGGGTGAATATCTGCCGGTATAAGGCGACCTCACGATCACGCTCAGGCCAATACATATGATTTAGGATGATGCCGTCTCCGACTACCACAGCAGGATCACGAGTGAAAAAAAGCGTGTTGAGGGGATTGACCAAGAGCGAGGCGGGATCAAATTGCTCGTGCACGAGCGCCCGTAGTGTTTCCGACTGGTTTGAACATAGCTCAGTGTCTCCAAAGCGAATGCCGTTAAGTACTATATTCACCAATTCCTGGGTGTTCTTAGCGTTCTCAAACAGCTGGGTTATTGCCTCGAGGAACTCTCTGCCTGTTGCCCCGCTGCAACGGAGGTAGTCATCAATAAAATATTTAAGTGATTGGGGCTCAGTTTCAAGTGAGTCTTCGAGAAGGTCCCTAATTTCAATGGTTTCTACGCCATGCTTCTCAAGCAATTGAACCATGGAATCGTGCTCATACATTGCTTTGTCGAGGTCAAAACGACCGCTCCATTTTCGCAGGGAGAAAACTTGGCTGAAGTCGGCATCAGGGTAGTTTTGTGTTTCAGCTCCTGGTCGATGGACAAGTACGGCTTTTAAATGACCGATTTCATTTGTTATGTGTATGCCTTGCATGCCTGTCTCCTGTCCTGCTGGTTTTTATATAAGGCTAAGGCAGGTTCCTTGTTGTGTTGCGGAAAAGTTAAAAGACGTATGTAATTGACAAATAACATCAATTTAAAATATCAGATTGATTAATAACGTCACTTTAGCTGCCGTTCATAGGTGAAAAGCGACACGATAGCGATGGTTGCCCGACCACCGCTGAGCAACCTCATACATTTATGGTGCCAGCTGGATAGATGGGAAAAGGAATGAAGGAGGAGATATGGCAGCGGAAAGTTCGAAAGGCATCAAGCAGTTCAAGGTCCCGCATGTATATGCGATCATCTTTGCACTTATGGTCATCTTCGCTGTTCTCACGTGGATTGTTCCCTCTGGGTCCTATCAGCGTCAGGAGGTGAACGGTCGTGAAGTCACTGTCGCAGGTACGTACGAGCAGAGTGAAAAGACATATATTGACGAGGAAACCGGGGATGAAGTAGATCTCAGACAAGGTGTCTTCGATGTTCTTCAGGCTCCAACGCGCGGTATACAAGAGGCAATTGAGGTCGTTGCATTCATCTTGATTGTGGGCGGTTCGTTTCAGGTTATTACTAAAACGGGCGCTATCACGAGCGGAATGGGTCGTGTCGTTCGCCGCTTTAAGAACAAAGACATTCTAATTATTCCTATTGCGATGGTTCTCTTTGCATTGGGCGGAACGAGCTTTGGCATGGCGGAAGAAACTCTCCCGTTCTTTGCGATCTTCATGCCAATTATGATGGCTATGGGCTTCGACTCGATGACGGCGTTCATGGTCGTGTTCGTTGGAGCGCGCACGGGTTACATCGCCTCAACGATTAATCCGTTTAATGTTTTCATTGCGCAAGGTATTCTTGGTATTCAGGGCAACCCCCAGCTGTGGCTGCGTATGATTGCCTGGGTTGTTTTGACCGCCGTTGCAATTACTTGGGTTGTCCTCTATGCACGAAGGGTAAAGAAGAATCCTGAGTCATCGATCACATTTGAGGATGATATCGCCAAGAAAGTCGAGTTCGCTGCCGATGAATCTGCCCTTGATGCGGAATTTACGGGTCGTCAAAAAGGCGTGCTTGCGGTATTTATCGCTGGAATGTGCCTTATCATCTGGGGACTTGTGACCCAGGGCTGGTATATGAACGAGATTTCTGCGGTCTTTTTGGCCATGGGCTTGTTGGCTGGTGTTATTGCGGGCTTTAGTCAGGACGTCATCGCTCAGGAATTTGTTGCGGGTATCGCTGACTTTGCTTTCTCGGCAATTGTCGTTGGACTTGCGCGTGGCATCCTTGTCATTGCCTCTGACGGCATGATCATCGATACCATCCTCAATGCGCTCGCCACTGGTCTGGGCGGCATCCCGGCGGTTCTCTTTACTACGCTTCTTTATGCGGTTGAGAACCTCCTGGCGATCCTGGTTCCCAGCTCATCTGGCCTTGCAGCACTGACCGCTCCCATTTTTGGACCTTTGACCGAACTCATGGGCCTTAATCCCGAGGCTGCCGTGTGGGCTCTCTCCATGGGTAGCGCGACGATGTCTTTGATCTGTCCTACTAGCGCCATTCTTGTAGCGGGTTTGGGCGTGTGCAAGATCAAGCTTGGCCAGTGGTGGAAGACCGTTTGGAAATTCTTCTTGGTCGTGTCGCTCATCAATATCGTATTCGTAGCAATCTCGGGACTTATTGCCCTGTAGGTTTCATGGCTGAAATGGAGTAACAGGAATGCCTAAAGGACTGAATGTACACAGCGAGATTGGTAAGCTCAAGAAAGTTGTGCTTCACCGCCCCGGTCGTGACCTTGTGAACGTAAAGGCAGAAGAGTTCGAGGATGTCTGGATTCACGACTGTTTCTATCTTGATGTGGCTCAAAAGGAGCATGATGCCTTTGCGGATCTTCTGAGGAGCGAAGGTGTTGAAGTTCTCTATATGGAGAAACTCGTTGCTGAAGCGCTGGATGCATGCCCCTCGGCTCGCGCTGAGTTTACCGATACATTTATGGCTGAGAGCGGAATTGTCAATCCTATGCTTGAGCAGGCTGTTCGTGAAAAGCTCGACGCTATTTCAGATTCGTATCAGTTTGTACTTGAGGCTATGGGGGGGTATCGTTATCGTGACCTTGAGCTGCCTCGCGTCTCGACTACGCTTAGCATGATGGATAATGAGGATGCGAAGCCCGATGATTTGGTGTTGAAGCCTCTTCCGAGTTCATATTTCTCTCGCGATCCTCTTGCTTCTGTGGGCAAAGGCGTTCTGCTTCACCATATGTATTGGAAACAGCGAGATCGTGAAGTGCCCTTCTATGAAGCGATTTTCAAATACCATCCCGATTATGCAGGGACTCCGATTTGGTACGACCATAAGAATCCCTGGCATATCGAGGGCGGTGATGTGCTTAACATTAACGCTCATACCTTGGCTATTGGAATTAGCCAGCGAACTGAGGCGGCTGCGATTGAGGAGCTTGCAAAGAATTTGTTCTGGGGATCTGGGAATTCTGAGATCGATACCGTTTACGCTATTAAAATCCCCAACGGCTATGCTTACATGCATCTTGACACCGTTTGCACCATGGTGGATTTCGATAAGTTTACAGTTTATCCCGGTATTTTTGAGACCCTTCGTGTTTATCGTCTGACTCGTGGTGACTCTGAGGGAATGGTCGCTGTTCAAGAGATTGATGACACGCTTGAGCATATTCTTGAAATGGCTACTGGCGTGGAGAAGGTGCAGCTTATTGAGTGCGGTGCCGGCGATATGGTTGAGGCGTCTCGCGAGCAGTGGAACGACGGGTCGAACACTCTTGCCGTTGCTCCTGGTAAAGTCTGTGTTTACGAGCGCAATGTTGTCACAAATGATGAGCTCTACAAGAACGGTTTGGAACTTTTGGTCGTTCCCTCCGAGGAACTGTCCCGCGGTCGTGGCGGCCCGCGCTGCATGAGCATGCCCTTCTGGCGCGAAGATATTTAGTTGCAAATCCACTGTGATAGGAGATGGCGAATATGGGTGTTAATATCGCTGGTCGCAGTTTTCTGAAGCTGCTTGATTACACGACGGAAGAGATTGAGTATCTGCTTGAGCTTTCTGCCAACTTCAAAAGCATGAAGCGTGCCGGTGTTCCGCATAAATACCTTGAAGGCAAGAATATTGTTTTGCTATTTGAGAAGACTTCCACGCGTACTCGCTGCGCCTTCGAAGTTGGTGCACTTGACCTTGGCATGGGTGTAACTTATTTGGATCCGGGCTCGTCCCAGATGGGCAAAAAGGAGTCGATTGAGGACACGGCTCGCGTCCTTGGCCGCATGTATGACGGAATTGAATACCGCGGCTTTGAACAGGCGAAGGTTGAGGAGCTTGCTGCAAAAGCTGGGGTTCCCGTTTGGAATGGGCTGACTACTGAATTCCACCCGACTCAAGTGCTTGCCGATATTCTGACCATGCGTGAAGAGTTTGGAGAGATTAAGGGCAGGAAACTTACATTTTTTGGTAAGGCGGCCGGAAACGTCGCCGATTCGCTCATGGTCATTTGCGCTAAGCTCGGCATTAACTACTGTTCTTGCGGCCCAATCGGGGGAAATTCGGAGGGGGCTACATCCTATGATCCTGAACTCCTTGCAGAATGTAGTCGTATTGCGGCCGAGCATGGATCGACGATTACCATTACAGAGGATATTGAGGAAGGCGCTCGTGATGCCGATGTAATTTACACGGATGTTTGGGTTGGCATGGGTCAGCCCGCAGAGCTGTGGGAAAGCCGCATTAAGCTCATGTCGCCGTATCGTGTGACCGCTGAGGTGATGTCTATGGCAAAGCCCGAGGCAATTTTCCTCCACTGCCTTCCGAGCTTTCACGATACTAATACTACTGTTGGTGCCGAAATTGCTGAGAAGTTTGGAGTCACCGAAATGGAAGTCACGGACGAGGTTTTTGAGTCCGATAAGTCTCGTGTTTTCCAAGAAGCGGAGAATCGCATGCATACGATTAAGGCGGTGATGTGCGCAACGCTTAAGTAGCGGGGCGTTGAGAAAACAGTCGCAAATCTGTTTGCCATACTATATTTCTCTCAACAAGCTGATAGGATACAGGGGAGAATGATGCGCGCGTCAGTCGATTTTTTCGACTGACGCGCTTTGTGAAAGAGGCAAAGATGCGTACCGATGATTTTGACTACAACCTTCCTGAGGAACTGATTGCCCAGGCTCCTGCCGAGCCTCGCGACTCCTGCCGCCTGCTAGTGGTTGATCGCAAGGGCTCCCAGGCGGGAACGCCGCTGGAGCACGGCGGTACCGTTGAACACCGCATCTTCCGTGACATCATCGACTATATCGAACCGGGCGACGTGCTCGTCATCAACCAGACGCGTGTGATGCCGGCCCGTCTGATCGGTCGCAAGACGGGCTCGGGCGGCGTGGTCGAGACGCTGCTGCTCAAGCGCCGCGAGGACGTGGATCCGCTCGGCCATGTTTGGGAGTGCCTGGTCAAGCCGGGCAAGCGTCTGAAGCCCGGTGCTCAGATTGAGTATCGCGCCGGTGGCGCCCATGCGCCCGAAGGGGCTCCCGTGGTGCTGACGGCCGAGGTCGTCGACTTTGTCACCGATAGCCGCGGCGGCCGTCTGGTGCGCTTCGAGCCAGCCGGTTGCAATGCCGCCGGCGAGCCGCGCACGCTCGACGAGGCCATTCACGCCGCCGGCCACGTGCCGCTGCCGCCCTACATTACCGATTACGAGGGCGATCCCGAGAAGTACCAGACCGTCTACGCCATGAAGGAGGAGCACTCGGCTGCCGCTCCTACGGCGGGTCTGCACTTTACCCCCGAGCTCATGGCCGCTATCGAGGCCAAGGGCGCGAAGTTTGCCGCCGTCGAGCTCGAGGTGGGTATTGATACCTTCCGTCTGGTGGAGGAGGACGACCCCACGCAGCACGTCATGCACACCGAGCGCTACCACGTGTCACAGGAGGTTGTCGACGCCGTGCATAAGGCGAAGGCCGAGGGGCACCGCGTGATCGCCGTCGGCACCACCGCAGTACGCTCGCTCGAGAGCGCCTTTGACGCCGATGCTCCGGTGTCCAATCCGGCCGTGACAGCGCGCTATTTTGAAGGCCGCGAGGACGGCGCTGACACGCTCGGCCGCGGTGACATCGTGGTGCGCGAGAACGCCACGACGCAGCTCTACCTCATGCCCGGCTCGACCTATCACGTGGTCGACGCGCTGATCACGAACTTCCACGTGCCGCGCTCCACGCTCATGATGCTCGTAAGCGCGCTTGCCACCCGCGACCAGATCATGGATGCCTATGCCGCCGCCATCGAGGAGCGCTACCGCTTCTTCAGCTTCGGCGACGCAATGCTCATTTTGTAGGTTACGGCGTTTTACAAACGACGTAACCGGCCGACGCTGCAAACCCGCCAGAGCGGCAATCTGACGTTCAATCGTCGGGCATGACCAGAAGGTCAATGCCCTCCTCTTTCACGTCACCTTGCTCGCTTAGGGGTGTTTTCGCTGACTTTGCCAAAGCATCGGCAGGTACTCATTGGGGACGTGCTTAAATGAGTGCCTGCAGAATGAGAGTGGATAATCTCCCGTTTTTGGCCTGCTTGGGGGCTCAAAGTGGGAGATTATCCACTCTCGTCATTGGGCTAGTCGTTGGGGACGTTCTTGTTTGACTAGTCGTTTAAGAACGTCCCCAATGACTACTTGCTCGCGAACAGCCAGACTAGGATGATCACCAGGATTGCGGCGACGATGCAGACGATGGCGCCGGTGAATTTGATGCGTGAGTCGCGGGTACGCTCGCGCACCGCGTCCTCGGTGGCCTCGAGCTGGGCGACTTCTCGCTCGGTCTCGGTGTGTTCGGCTTTGTCTCGGGCCAAGGATCCTGCAAGCGACTCAGTGATCTCTGGGTGGTCGTGCACCTCGGTCGCCTGTTCGATGATCGACTGCGCATGTGCGGCATCTGTTTGGGCGTTGGCGATGGTCTGCTCCTGGTCGCGGCGTGCCTTGTCCTCGGCAGCGATCTTCTCGCGCAGTTCGCGCTGACGAGTCGCGGCGGCGGTCTTCGCCGTCTGCAGCTCGTCGCGCGCGGCATCGGCTTCGGTCGTCACGGCTTGGTGCGCGCGTTTTGCGTCGGCGATAGGGGCTTGAGCCTGCTCGACGGCCTGCTCGGCTGCGGCAAGCGAGTGCTCAAGGTCGGCGGTGATGCGCGGGACATCTTCTTCGGCTTTACGCAGGGCATCTGCCGTGTCGGAAATCTGCATCGAGAGCTCGCTGGTGCGCACCGTATAGTTGGCGGGATTTGCCGAGGGATTGCGTTGCAGCTCGGCATACTCATGACGCAGCGTCTCGAGCTGGGCGCGCGTGGCGTCGACGGTTTGTTGTGCGGCGGCAATGCCGGCGTCTCGCTCTGCCTTCACCTTGTCGCGGATGCGCTTGGAATCCTCAAGACGTCGAACGAGGCGGTTGCCGGTCTCGCGTGAGCTCGCCTCGCGGGCCTCCACGGCGTCGAGCGCGGCCTTCAGGCGGAGCTCAGTCGCGTCATCCTCTGTCTTCATTTGTTCGAGCTGACCCTTGAGCTCTGTCGCTTTGGAGGCGTGGGCATCACGGTCAATCTCGGCGGCCGCTGCAGTCTTTTGGGCCGTGGCAATCGCCTGGCGCTGGTCGGCGACGATCTGGTCGTAGCGGCCTGCGATATCCTGGCGCGTCTCGAGTTCCTCGGTCTGGTCGGCAATGCGCTGCTCAAGTTCGGCCAGGTGGGCACGGGCATCGGCAAGTGCCTTTTTCGCGGCGTTCATCTCGCGCATGGCCGAGGCGCCCTGGGCGATAAAGGTGCCCACGGCGTTCGCGGTGTTCGAAACGGCGGTCCCCAGATCGCGGCTCGCGGCGGGGGAGTGCGGGGCGGTCGGGCGAGCGGTGTCGGCAGCGTCCGCATCGGTAGCCTGCGGCGCGGCGATATTGCCGGTACCGCCCTCGATCACAGAAAAGCCTGCTGCGTGCGGGTCGACCGCATCGGCGCCAATCGTGGGATGCTCGAGCTGCAGAAACGAGGGCATGGTGCTGCCCTGGTCGGCAACCGGAGTCTCGCCGGGTACGAAGGTCGAGGCTGCCTCGGCGGCCTCCTCTTCCTCGGCGTCAACGTCAGCGTCGGCCACGGCGTCTTTCATCGCTTTGACGGCATCCATCATGGAGTCCATGACGGCGTCGAGCTCTTCTTCCGAAGATACCTCGATGGGGCCTGCTGCTTGCGGGGCGTTCTCAGTCTTGGGCTCGGTATCGCTCGGGTCCGGCTGCTCTAGCTGCTCTTCTTTATCTTGCTCTGCGGTGACATTTGCGTCTGCGGCCTCGTCTGCGGCGGCAGGAGCCTCCTCGACAGCGGCATCAATGCCGCCATCGCTGCTGGCAGAAGTGTCGCAGCCGTCGATGGCGTCTGCGGAATGATCAATATGCTGCTGAGTCTGGGGGTCCAGCTCGTCTGTCATAGGCATGCGCTCCTCATCGTTGTTTGTCACCCTATGATAAAGTCTCGCGCCGACATCCCACGCGCCGCAGCAAAGTTTCAAAACGTGTTCGATAGCTCATTTGGATGACAAAAATTCGGCCTCTTTATCCGGTTCGTGCTTGACATCCCCTTCGCCGAATAACGTTGTGCCGTTCGCCTGCTGCGGTCTTTATTTTTCACTTGAACACGTTAAAGTTGCATTTCAGCTTTTGGCGCGTGAATTTGGGTGCGCGCAGTCGGCGGGCGTGCCCGTCGTGATTTGAAAGGACTTTCTTATGGGACTTTTCACTGGCAAGACCGTGATTATCACCGGCGGCGGCAAGGCTACGCTTAAGGACGGCTCCGCTGGCTCCATCGGCTACGGCATCGATATCGCTTTTGCCAAGGAGGGCGCAAACCTCGTCATTACCGGCCGCAACGTCGCCAAGCTCGAGGCTGCCAAGGAGTCTCTCGAGGCGGGGTACGGCGTTAAGGTTCTGCCTGTTCAGGCCGATGTCTCGGCTGGTCAGGACAACGAAGCCGTCGTCCAGAACGTCATCGACAAAGCGATTGAGGAGTTCGGTCGCATCGACGCCGTCGTCAACAACGCTCAGGCCAGCGCCTCGGGCGTGACCATTGCCGATCACACCATGGACCAGTTTGACCTGGCCATTTACTCTGGCCTGTATGCCACCTACCTGTACATGCAGAAGGCCTATCCGCACCTGAAGGAGACCAAGGGCTCCGTGGTCAACTTTGCTTCGGGCGCCGGCCTGTTTGGCAACTACGGCCAGTGCAGCTATGCCGCTGCCAAGGAGGGCATCCGCGGCCTGACTCGCGTCGCCGCCAACGAGTGGGGCAAGGACGGCATCAACGTCAACATCGTTTGCCCGCTTGCCTGGACTGCTGCGCTCGAGAACTTCCAGGATGCCTATCCCGAGGCGTTCAAGGCCAACGTCCACATGCCGCCGGCGGGCCACTACGGCGACGTCGAGAAGGAGATCGGCCGCGTGGTCGTTCAGCTCTGCGGCCCCGACTTTAAGTACATGAACGGCGAGACCGTCACCCTCGAGGGCGGCATGGGCCAGCGTCCGTAGGGTTACGCGGTTTTACCAAACCGCGTAACGGCTCGACGCTGCGCGGTCGCCAGAGCGACAACTTGCCATTCAAAGAGGACGGCATGACCAGAAGGTCTATGCCGCCCTCTTTTCATGCCAATTTGTTCGCTCTGGCGACCGCTCGCTGACGTTGTCAAAACATCGGCGTTGCCAAAATATCGGCGTTGCCGTGGCTGGTAAATAGCTCCACTCATCGGGGACGTACTTAAATGAGTGCCCGCAGAATGAAAGTGGATAATCTCCCGTTTTTGGGCTGTGCTTTGGGCAAAAGTGGGAGATTATCCACGCTCATCCGGTAATCGTCCAAAAATCCACGCTCATTTGCCGTGTCCCTGCCGTATCCTCCTCGCACCAGTTTCTGTCGAGTCGGTGCTTCTTGCGGGTTGCCCGTATAATGGTTTGCGTATGAACCGCAACCAAGGAGTTCCAGTTTATGGACCAGAACCTTTTTAAATTCGACCTGATCGCCGAGGACCCGACGACGCACGCGCGTGCCGGCGTACTGCACACCCCGCACGGCGACATCGAGACGCCGATTTTTATGCCCGTGGGCACCAAGGCAAACGTCAAGGGCATTCCTACCGAGACTGTCAAGAAGCTCGGCGCCCAGATCGTGCTCGCCAATACCTATCATCTGTCCATGCGTCCCGGCGAGGACACCATCGCCGAGCTGGGCGGCCTGCACAAGTTCATGAACTGGCACGGCCCCATCCTCACCGACTCGGGCGGTTTCCAGGTCTTCAGCCACAACGATGCCGTCAAGCTCACCGACGAGGGCGTGCGCTTTATCGTCAACGATTACGACGGCCGCCACGTGTTTTGGACGCCCGAGGACAACATGGAAATCGCCATGAAGCTCGGCTCCGACATCTGCATGCAGCTGGACCAGTGCCCGGGCTATCCCGCCACGCGCGCTTACGTTGAGCGTGCCGTCGAGCTGTCGAGCATGTGGGCCGAGCGCTGCTATAAGGCGCATACCCGCGACGACCAGGCACTCTTTGGTATCGTTCAGGGCGGCATGCACCTGGATCTGCGCCTGCGCTCGCTGCGCCATCTGGAGGAGTGCGGCGACTTCCCCGGTTACGGCATCGGCGGCTACTCGGTGGGCGAGGACCACGAGACCATGTTCGAGACGCTGGCGCCGCTGGTTTCCGAGTACATGCCTAAGCACAAGCCGCGCTACCTCATGGGCGTCGGCAACCCTACCACGCTCGTGCGCGGCGTTGGCGTGGGCATCGACATGTTCGACTGCGTCCTGCCGACGCGCACCGGCCGCATGGGTACGGCGTTCTCCAGTGAAGGTCGCCTTAACTTCCGCAACGCGCGCTTTGCGCACGACGACGGCCCCATCGACCCCACCTGCACCTGCCCGGTGTGCACGGGCGGCTACAGCCGCGCGCTCATCCGTCACATGGTCACGCAGAAGGAGATGCTCGGCGGTATTCTGCTGTCGATGCACAACATCTACTACCTGCTCAACCTTATGCAGCGCGCCCGCCAGGCCATTATCGAGGGCCGCTACGGCGCGTTTGTGAGCGACTGGATGAACAGCCCTGCGGCGGTGGACTACTAAGAGCCGCGACCGCTGACCGATGCCTTGCAAGCGCATGATGCATCGTGGATACCATACCGAATAGTTGATGTTCGGGCGGGTGTTTGACGCATGGCGTCGACCCCGCTCGCTTTTCTTTTTCTCGATAGGAGTACCCTTGATTAAGAATGAGAACGTCGAGGGCGAGCCGGCCTACGACGAGACGTACCGACGCGGCCCCGTGGTCATGCGCGGCCCCATGATTCCTAAGGACAACACCTACGCCAACCTGCTGGCGCCCGAGGACTCGACCGACTGGTTGCATGCCGACCCCTGGCGCGTGCTGCGCATTCAGGCCGAGTTTGTCGATGGCTTTGGCGCGCTTGCCGAGCTTGGTCCTGCGGTGACCATCTTCGGCAGTGCCCGCACGCCCAAGACCGATCCGCTCTACAAGGCGGCGCGTACGGTCGGTCGTAAAATCGCCCAGCGCGGCGTGGCGGTTATCACCGGCGGTGGTCCCGGCGTCATGGAGGCGGCCAACAGGGGAGCGGCGAGCGCGAACGGCAAGTCGGTCGGCTTGGGTATCGAGCTTCCGCACGAGCACGGGCTCAACAAATACGTGAACCTCGGTATGGACTTCCGTTACTTCTTTGTGCGCAAGACCATGTTCGTCAAATACAGCTCGGGCGCCATCGTGTTTCCCGGTGGTTTTGGTACGCTCGACGAGATGTTCGAGGTGCTCACGCTGGTGCAGACGCACAAGGTTAAGCGCATGCCGCTCGTTTTGGTGGGCACCGAGTACTGGCGGGGCCTGTTCGACTGGCTTAATGGCCCGGTGATGGACACCGGTATGATCAGCCCGCTCGATCCGGAGCTGGTGCACATTACCGACGACCTCAACGAGGCCGTCGATATCGCCCTGAGCGGGCTGATGTAGGGCGAGCGTGCCTGTCGTTGTAGTGATGAGAAGGCAGGCTGATGCTATTTAGCATCAGCCTGCCTTCTAAATTGGGTATACTGATGCAAAAGACGAGAGCGAGGAGGTCGCGTATGTCTACTGCAACGGTTAAGCCTACGACGGTTCGCATCGAAGAGGGGCTCAAGGAACAGGCGACTGAGTTCTTGGATACGGTTGGTCTGAGTCTCAATTCGTATCTGAACCTTGCTGTTCGGCAGCTGGTAAATCAGCGAAAGATTCCGTTTGAGATTGTGGGTCGGCCCGAAGTTCCCAACGAGGCGACGAGGCGCGCCATGGTGATTGCCGAGGCTCATGAGTTGGGGATTCTGCCAGACGACAGCCCGTCATTCAATAACGCTGATGAGCTTATATCATTCCTCGATGAGGACTAGCGATGTTTGAGATTAAAGTCGAGGCTCAGTTTAAGGCGGATTACAAACGGACGATGCGCATCCATCCGCAGCTAAAAACCGAGTTTAAGGCAGCAGTCGCAGAGCTTGCAGCTCGCGGCTCGCTTCCCGCGGAATATGGCGCCCATGAGCTTTCAAACCCGGGCGGCAATTACAACGGCCACATCGATTTCCATCTATCCGATGGCTTGGTCGATGTGGTCGTTCTGTACTTGCCGCATAAGACTAATCCTGTGATCCGACTGGTGAGAATGGGCTCGCATGAGGAGTTATTTCAGGGCCCGCAGGGCTGATTGCTCGCTTATGTTTCGCGGGGAAATAGGGATTGATTCGCGGCCGATTGGCTAAAACAGCCCCTATTCCACCGTAACTGTTGGAGACGTCCCGTTCGTGGCTGCGACCTCCAGTTCTCCTCTTCGCTGGATTTCGCTTAAAAGCTCGGCTGCAACTTCGCTGCTTTTGAAACGGATGCTGCAGTCCTCTTTCTTAGGAAAGGCCAGTAACGGGATAGTTCCGTACCAGACGGTTTCCTCGTCAATTACTGACGCGCGCAGGCGCCCTTCGGCTTTGATGGAATAGTCGACGTTCATCTCGGTAAAACTCGCTTTCACGTCATTGTGCGGAGTCGAGGCAATTGAAATCTCAAGGGCAATCCCACGGGCGGCGGCGCCTGTGAGTACGGCAGCGAGCTTTGCGAGGCATGCAGCGGATGCGTAGGGCGCGGCAATAAAAATGCTTTTCGTTGCGCGCTCGATGTCATCCGCTAAGGCCTCCACGGCCCTTGCCGGCCTAACGAGGATGTTTTGATCGGCCCGTTTGTTGTCATTTGCTGCAAAGACTTCATACCCCAGCTTGGCGTAGGTCTTGAGTCTCTTCTGGTACATGTGCGCGAGCATGGGTATCGACAAATCAACATAGTCGAATATCTCAACCCGCTGCTTGCCCTCGTGACTTCTATGTAGCCTGCCTGCCTGCTGCGTTATGCTGCCGTCCCAAGATATCGGTGTGGCAATGAGCAGAGTGTCAAGGTAAGACAGGTCGAAACCCTCGCCCAGAAGGCCTTCGGTTGCGATGATAATTCGATGCTCATGCTCGAAGCCGGGAAGGCTGTTCAGTATTGCCTTTCTTTCTTTGGCGTCGATTTCTCCGGTTAAGAGTATAGGTTCGTGTCCGCGGCTTTGAAGCAGCCTACATAGCTCTTCGGCATGTTTTTTCCTTTTGGATAGCACAAGCGGATGTCGACCGTTTGACGCGGTCTCGAGGGCATCGTCGACAATTGCTTCGTTTCTCGCTGTGTGCGCACACAGGAGATCGAGAACTTGATTAAAGGACGCCCCTGGTTCGTAGGCGGGTAGTCGAACTCCGGTAAAACGCGGCCTAACAACGCGCTGAATTCCCTGTTGGATTGCTTGCGTTTTTGGATCAATGACATGGCGAAGCGGGCCGCAGAGCATTGAGAGTGCTCGCGTGAGTCCGTCCGAGCGTTCGGGCGTCGCGGAAAGGCCGTATACATATTTGGCTGGAGCGGATTTGAGGACGAGCTCAAGCTGTGGTGCGGCTGCATGGTGACATTCATCACAGATGATGAGGCCGTAATCACGAACGAACTCCTTGGCTATTGGTTCTCCGGTCTGGGGGTCCTTGCTGGACAGAGACTGGAATGAAGCAATGTCGATGAGATGGCTTATGGTGGTTTTGCCTCCTCCGATTTGGCCAATGAGCGGAGGCTGCCTTTTACTGATTCGTCCTTTTGGGGTTCGAACTGGCTTTCTGTTATCCGTAATGTCGATAAACCGTTCGAGCTGGGATTTCCATTGGGCAATGAGCGCAGTCTTGGGAACGATGACAAGCGTTGGAAGACCGATGGCAGCAATAAGATAGGCCCCAATGACGGTTTTCCCGAAACCCGTCGGCGCGGACATGATCCCGTCTTCATAGTTGAGCATCTGTTCGGCGGCAATTTGCTGTTCAGGGCGAAGAGCCCCTTTAAATGTCATCACAATTGGATTGCCCGACATGCGCTTGTCTGAATAGTGAGCAGAAGCGCCGGCTTCTTGAAGCAGCCGCTCGAGTTGAGCTTTACAGCCTCTGGGAATCGCAACGCAGCCATCTCTAAGTTCACTGAGGTCTATGTACCGCGGTTTGCCAAATACTGATTGGTGCATTGATTGGGCACGGAAGAATTCCGGGTTGGCAAATGTTGCAAGCCTGCGAACCTCCATCTGGGCGGCCGGGCTCAGAGATCTTTCGGTTATGTAGAGCATATCGGCTTGCGTGACGGGTAGCGATGACGGGAAGTCCTGCAGCGTGAGCGGAAGCCGCTTTCGCGGCCTCTGAGAATGTGGCGCGGCGGTGTTTCCCGCCACTGCAGCTGATATTCCATGCGGTTTATTGTCGATGCTTTCGATTAGATTTTGCACCGTTGCATGTGGAACCAGCTGAATTTGTGAAAGGTAAAGCCATTGATCGGGAAAGGGCTCAAATTGCTCGTCAACAAATACACTGTTCCCTTTTCGCTGCGCTTTTCCTTGAAAAGGCAGTGCTATGAGATTTCCGAAGCCGCCCTCAGGAATGGTGGACTGCGCGGGCAGCATCCGGTCAAAAGCTTCAAAGGTGATTGTCTTGTTGAGCGCCGCCGCTTCGGTGATAAGGCTGCTTCCAAATTCTCGTGCGATCTTTGCGCTGGTGAGCTCTAGGAAGAAAAACCAGACATGTGCGCCGTTACCTGATCTCGATCGCTCGACTGCAGCATCGATCCCATGGTTTTTTGCGACAAGCCGAATGGCGTTTGTCGCTTCTTTCCAATCGGCTCCGTCAAAGTCGATGACCAGGACTTTTGTGTTACTGTCACTATCGAGAACGTATTGACCTATGACGTCTCGGAGCCTGTCGTCGTTGCCTTTGAAATGGGCGATGATCGCGGCATCGCTCAGCTTGGGGAAGATGCGGTTGCCGCATTCCGCGCATTTGGTTTTCTGACGATTTACTTTGGGGCAAATGCTTGCCTTCCATTCATTTGCGCAGGCGGGTGTATAGCCGATGCCCCCGTCTTTTCTGCGGTACCCATGAGCGTAAACATCTTTGCGGCCAGTAAAGAGATTGCGAAAGAGTTCCAGTTTGTCGCGCGCTGGGCTCGCACTGGTGACGATTCCTTCGACCTGTGCCCGTCTATCGAAAGATTCGCCAGCTTTCTCCCATTCTTCCAGTGTTGCGTAACGGATGTCTGGACCGTTGCCGCAGATGACGATTTGGCTGTGCGGCTCCGATACATGGGCGACGGTTTTCTTGAATTGGAATAGCGTACCCCCGATGAGGGCGTATTGATGCGTGACGGTGCTCATGTAAATGCCGTTCTTGTCGGAGTTCATTGAAATGAGGGTATGTTATTTTGATTTTTAAGGGACTCGACTCTGATTTTGGTTCGGTGATAGCGGAGTACAGCTCCGTGAGTGGTGTTTGGCTGATGTCAAAATGTGCGGTAGCTGTTGCTGAATGGGTTTTGGCGGCCATGAGGTGGGCTGGAGGCGCAGGAAACTATCCTCGAATAGACCCTGTGGGCAAAAAATGGCAAATATGAGTACTGTGGTTTGAGCAGTAACATATCATCTGGAAAGTATTTAAGACCAATCGATTCGGATTGGATAGAATCAACCCTCTAAACATGGCGATTCGGGACTTTATGACGCTCGGAATTGGCGGAAGATGGCAAATTCAGCCAGATTTCGCTGTTACTAAACTGGTAACAGTACTCATATTTGCCATTTTTTGCCCAGAGGGTATCGCAAGGGGGTTGGACAAAGCATCGATCGCCGCCAATTTCTCGATTAGCTGGTTGGGCGGCAATGAAGTTGCGGCGTAATGGGAAGCGTTTCGCGGCCTTTTGGCTAAAACGGCCCCTTTTCCGCCGCGACTCCTAAAAAGACGCCGGCGCGCCTTGAGTTGCGGCGCGTCGGCGTGATGGCTTTGTTGTGGCTGGGTGTACTTCGGTTGTTCGACGGCTTTGGCATGTCCGATCTTGCCAGGCAAGCCTTTGTTACCGTTTAACGTTTGCCCAGATAAAACCTGCCAAAATAAACCTGTCCCTAATTGGCAGGTTGGTAGCGGGGACAGTAGCTGATGGCGATGGCGTCGACGCCTACGTGGGTGGCGATGGTGCAGCCGATGGGGCCGGTGCCGGCGTCTACGTAGTTCTGGCCTGCGAGCGCTTGGTTAACGAGCTCCTGCTCCTCGGCAGCACCGGTCGTGAGCACGCGCACGCTGGAGCCCGGGTGCTCGGTCAAAAATTCGAGGCAGTCAGCCATGGTGTTCGCAACGATGCGCTTGGCACCGCGGCCCTTCTTGATGGCCTTGATTTCGCCTGACTTCCACTCCGGCGAAACGGCCAGGCGAATGTTGAGCATCTGCGTCAGCTGGCCGGCGAGCTTGGGGGCGCGGCCGTTTTTGACCAGGTTCTCGAGCGTGCGGGGAATCAGCAGCAGGTGGGCGTCGGGCAGCGTCGCGCGGATCTGCGCCTCGGTCTCGTCCAAGCTGCGGCCGTCCTCGCGCATGGCAAGCGCGTACTCCACCAGCAGGCCCTCGGCGCCCGAGCCGGTGCGCGAATCGATGCAGCGCACGTCGAGCTTGTGGGTCTCGGCGACCAGGCATGCGTTGGAATAGCAGGCGGACCACTCGCTGCACAGCGAGATAAAGATCGCGCTGTCGTGGCCATCGGCGCGTACGCGGTCAAACAGCGCCTTGAACTCGCCGGCGCTCGGCTGCGAGGTGTGCGGCAGCTGCTCGGAGCCGGCCATGCGGGCGACGTATTCCTCGGCGGTAATCTGCACCTGGTCGAGCAGGTCCTCGCCCTCGATAATCACATGCAGCGGAATCACGTAAATGCCGAGCTCTTGGGCACGGGCGGGGGAGATGTCCGACGTGGAGTCGGTTATGATGGCAAAAGACATAATTGCACCTTTCGTTGGGGCGCGGCAGCGCCGCCTTCTGAAAGCAAAGTGCGACAAGTATAGTGGAGTTGCTCTACATTGCTAGGTTCAATTGTTGAATAGTCAACAGTTTGAAGCGGTGGTGTGGAAATCATCAACTGGGGAAGAAGGGTGCCGATGGCGGCATTGCAACTTTGCGAGCGGCCGGTTGTGCTGTTCGATTTTGACGGCACGGTGGCCGATACGGGTCGGGCAGTGATGACCTCGACGCGCAAGACGCTGGCTGCGCGCGGGTTTTCGGAGACGCAGATGGGTGATCTGCGCCGCATGATCGGGCCGCCCCTGTGGAAGAGCTTTCACGACTTTTACGGCTTTTCCCGCGAGGAGTCGCTTGTGGTGGCCGATGAGTACCGCGCCTTTTTTGATGAACTGGGACCGGAGGAGTATCCCGTGTTCAATGGGGTCCCCGAGCTGCTGGATGGGTTGGTCGCCCAAGGCAAACGTATGGCCGTGGCGACGTCGCGCATGGAGGCCAAATGCATCGACATGGTGCATGAGCTCGGGCTCTCTCAGTTTGAGGCGGTGATTGGCATGAATCCGCCGCAGGGACGCGAGACCAAGGCCGATTCGGTTCGCGATGCCCTGGCGGCGCTCGGCGCGACAGCGGACGATGCCGTGATGATCGGCGATCGCTTTAACGACGTCGAGGGCGCGCACGCGATGGGCGTGCCGTGCATCGGCATCTATTCGGGCGCGGCGGCGCCGGGTGAGCATGAGGCGGCGGGTGCCGATGCAGTGGTGCACTCGGTGGCCGAGCTTGCTAAACTTTTCTCTATCTAGGAACTAAATGTGAGGGGCAGGTACGCTTGCCGCTCATTGGTAAGGAGGCAGTCTATGAATCAGGTGGAGCAGAGCGTCGCTGAGTATGTCGACGAGGTCTGGGAAGATGTCGTCGCCGATATCGAGCAGCTGGTGAGCTATCCGTCCGTGGCAGTTTCTGCCGATGCAGAGCCCGGCGCGCCGTTTGGCCGCCCGGTCCGTGACGCGCTCGACTGTGCGCTCGGCATCGCGCAGAAGCTTGGCTATCAGACGAGCGACGACGAGGGCTATGTGGGCATTGCCGATATCCCTGGCCGCGGCGACAAGCAGCTCGCGACCATCTGCCACGTGGACGTGGTGCCCGCCGGCCCGGGCTGGAACACCGACCCGTTTGCGCTGGAGCGTCGCGAGGGCTGGCTGCTCGGCCGCGGCGTTATCGACGACAAGGGTCCGGCGGTGCTGTCACTCTACGCCGGCGCCTATCTGCTCAAGCACGGCATTACCCCGCGCTATACTTTCCGCGCGCTGCTGGGCTGCGATGAGGAAGTGGGCATGTCCGACGTTCACCATTATCTGGAGAACCACGCAGACCCCGACTTTTTGTTTACGCCCGATGCCGAGTTTCCGGTCTGCAATGCCGAGAAGGGCCAGTTTGGGGCGACGTTCGTGAGTCCCAAGATCGACGGCGGGCGCATCGTGTCGTGGAGCGGCTCCGAGGCGAGCAATGCCATTCCGTCGCAGTCCATCTGCGAGCTCGCGATTGCCGCCGATGAGCTGCCGGCGCCCGTTGAGAACGCCGACCGCCTGGAGATCACGGCGCTTGATAACGGGCATGCGCAGATTTTCGCCCACGGCATTGGCGGTCATGCCTCGATGCCAGAGGGAACGATCAACGCCGTCGGGCTGATCGTGGCGTATCTGCGCGAGGCCGAGGACGCGTTTGGTGCACGCGACGAGCGCCTGCTGACGCCTGCCGAGCACGAGTTCGTCAAGTTCCTGGCCTTTGTGCATGCGGACGCCTATGGTCGCGGCCTGGGTATCGATGCGACGAGTCCGGCGTTTGGCCCGCTTACCTGCAACGCTGGCGTCATCCGCGTGGCGGATGGCCATATTGAGCAGGTCATCGACGTGCGCTTCCCCGACAGCACGAGTGCCGATACCATCCGCGAGCAGCTCGATCCGCTCGTGGGCCGTTTTGGCGTGACGTGCCGTGTGGGTCGTGCGAAGGTGCCGTTCTCGGTCTCTGCCGACGATCCGGCCGTGAAGGCGCTTATTGATACCTATAACGAGTTTACGGGCAAGCATGCTGAGCCCTTTGCCATGGGCGGCGGCACGTACGCGCGCAACTTTGCCCGCGCCGTCTCGTTTGGCCCCGAGGAGACCGGTCTGGAGCTGCCCGAGTGGGGCGGCCAGATGCACGGTCCCAACGAGTGCGCCAACGAGGAACAGCTCAAGCAGGCGCTCAAGATTTATATCGTGGCGATCTTACGTTTGAACGAGCTTGAGCTTTAAGGCTGCGGCGTTTTAACAACTTAGCACCCCTTTCGTCCGGGCTTTTTAAGTTGCGGTGGAATAGTTCCTAGAATGGGCCATTTGATGGCCAAGCAGGAACTATTTCACCGCAACTTTGTTTTTATTGGTGTAAAAGGCGGGTCATGCTTGGTGGCGGGTTTGTTATTCGTTTGTAAAGCCCTGCCGCGCTTGCGGTAAGGGTCTATCAGATGCCCGTAATAAAGCGCAGCTGACGCGGGCGCTGCCCGATCGAGACCGTATCTTTCCAAACAGCAAAGCGGGCAGGGTGCCCGCGAGTCGCTTGTATGAAAGGAAGATCATGCTCGATCAGGCTTATTCTCGTCGTCAGTTCCTCGGCCTCGCTGGTGGTCTCGCCAGCATCGTGGGCCTCGGCCTCGTTGGTTGCGGCGGCGCAGGCGCTTCCGACGCCGCCGACAAGGGTAGCGCCGCTGCCGCCGAGTCCGTCTCCGGTGAGGTGACCTACGACGGTGCCTCCTCGTTCCAGGCTCTCGTCGAGGCCGCTGCCGAGAAGTTCATGGATGCCAATCCGGACGTCTCCGTCTCCGGTTCGGGTAACGGTTCGGGTAAGGGCCTGACCGCTGTCGCCGCCGGCACCGTCACCATCGGTAACTCTGACGTCTTCGCCGAGACCAAGCTCGAGGCCGATCAGGTCAAGAACCTCGTCGACCACGAGGTCGCCGTCGTGGGCATGGGCCCCGTCGTCTCCAAGAACGTTACGGTCGACGACCTGTCCCTCGAGCAGCTCAAGGGCATCTTCTCCGGCCAGATCACCAACTGGAAGGAGGTCGGTGGCGACGACGCCACCATCGTCGTCCTCAACCGCAAGGCCGGCTCCGGTACCCGCGCCACCTTTGAGGCTGCCGTCTTTGGCGACGAGGCCAACGACTTTAAGGGCGACGCCGAGCTCGACAAGTCCGGCGACGTCCAGACCCAGATGGCCAGCACCGACAACGCCATCTCCTACCTCGACTTCTCGCACTTCGACGACTCCAAGTTCAACGCCATCAAGGTCGAGGGCGTCGAGCCCAAGAGCGCAAACGTTACCGACGACTCCTTTAAGATCTGGGCGACCGAGCACATGTACTGCTCCAAGGACGCCGACGAGGCCACCACGGCCTTCCTGGAGTTCATGCTTTCCGACGACGTCCAGGGCAAGCTCGTCGAGGAGCAGGGCTTTATCCCAGTCTCTGCCATGAAGGTCGTCAAGGACGCCAGCGGCAAGGTATCCGCTAAATAAGTAATCGCCCCGGAAAGGTTTGCAATGGCAAAACAGCTGCCAAAGCGCGACCTTGAGAACGTGGGCCTGGGCGTCACGGGCGCGTGCGTAGCGCTCGTGACGCTTGTCGTTGCCGCGCTCATCTTTATGGTCGCCCAAAAGGGCCTCTCGGCTTTTCTCAAGGACGGCGTCTCGGTCGTAGAGTTCTTCGCCGGCACCAAGTGGGATCTGGCCAACACAGCCGAAAACGGCCTGCCCTACACCGGCGCCCTGCCCCTGATCGTCACCTCGTTTGCGGTCATGGTGCTCTCCACGCTCATCGCGCTGCCCATCGCCATCGGCTCTGCCATCTTTGCGGTCGAGATCCAGCCTAAGTTTGGCTCCAAGGTCTTTCAGCCGCTTATTGAGCTTTTGACCGGCATTCCCTCGGTCGTCTTTGGCCTGATCGGTTTTCACGTGGTCGTCGGCCTTATGAAGAGCGTTCTCCACGTGAGCACAGGCCTGGGCATCTTGCCCGGCGCCATCGTGCTGGCCGTCATGATCCTGCCGACCATGACCACGCTTTCGGTCGATGGCCTGCGTGCCGTGCCCGACAGCTACCGTCAGGGTTCGCTCGCGCTGGGCTACACCCGCTGGCAGACCATCTGGCACGTGGTGCTCAAGAGCGCCATGTCCTCGCTCATGACCGCGGTCATCCTTGGCATGACCCGCGCCTTTGGCGAGACGCTCGCCGTGCGCATGGTTATCGGCGGTATCGAGGCCATGCCGACGTCGCTGCTGTCGCCGGCCTCCACCATCACCACCACGCTCACCACGTCCATGGCGGTCTATGCCGAGGGCTCGGCCCAGGACGACGTCCTGTGGGCGCTCGGTCTTCTGCTGATGGGCATGAGCCTCATCTTTATCCTGATCATCCATCTCATTGGCCGCAAGGGGGCGAAGGCTCGTGGCTAGCACGCGCATCCATATCGACGAGGCGAGACTCGGGCGTGTCCAAAGGCAGGACCGCATCGCCACGGGCGTGCTGACGGCGATCGTCGCCATCGTCATGCTCATCGTCGTCTCCATGGTGGCCTACATCCTGTTCGAGGGCATCTCGACGCTGTTCCAGCCGGGCTTCCTCACGCAGCCTGCGCGCGCCAACGGAACCCAGGGCGGCGTGCTCTACCAGCTGTTCGACTCGTTCTACCTGCTGCTGATCACTCTAGTCATCTCGGTGCCCATCAGCCTGGGCGGAGCGGTCTTCCTGGTTGAGTACGCGCCGAACGGCCCTATCCGCGACATCGCCTCCACCGCTATCGAGACCTTGTCCTCGTTGCCTTCCATCGTCGTCGGCATGTTCGGCTTTCTGGTGTTCTCGGTGCAGCTGGGCTGGAAGTACTCCATCATCTCCGGCGCCGTCGCGCTCACCATGTTCAACATCCCCATCCTGGTGCGCGTGATTCAGCAGGCGCTCGAGGACGTGCCGCAGGCCCAGCGCGATGCGTGCCTGGCCATGGGCCTCACTCGCTGGGAGGCCACACTGCACATCCTGATTCCCGAGGCCATGCCCGCCATCGTGACCGGCATCGTGCTTTCGGCCGGCCGCGTGTTTGGCGAGGCCGCGGCGCTGCTCTTTACCTCGGGCATGAGCTCGCCGGTTCGTCTGAACTTCTTGAGCTTTAACCTGTCGAGCCCCACCTGCGCCTGGAACGTGTTCCGTCCCGGCGAGTCGCTGGCCGTGCACATCTACAAGATCTATGGCGAGGGCAGCCCCGAGGCCCAGCAGATCGTCTGGGGCACCGCGGCACTGCTGATGATCTGCGTGCTGCTGTTTAACGTAATCGCCCGTATCGTGGGCAAGCAACTGGCAAGGAAGATGACGGCCGAATGAGCGAGATGAATGCAACGCCCGCAACCGAGGCGGCCACGTCCGAGACCCAGGACTTTCTGTCGAGCGTGGGGGAGAGCGAGAGGCGCGTGCGCGTGAGCGGCAAGGCCGTGAGCGACGAGGTCGTGCTCTCCGCCAAGGACGTCAACGTGTACTATGGCGACCACCATGCGCTGCACAATACGTCGCTCGACTTCCACAAGGGTGAGATCACGGCGCTCATCGGGCCTTCGGGCTGCGGCAAGTCGACCTTCTTGCGTAGCCTCAACCTGATGAATCGCGAGATTCGCCGCTGTCGCGTGGAGGGCGAGATCAACTACCGCGGGCGCAACGTGAACACCAAGACCGAGAACACGTACGAGCTGCGTCGCTCCATCGGCATGGTGTTCCAGCAGCCCAACCCCTTCCGCAAGTCCATTCGCGACAACATCACGTTTGCGCCCAAGCGCCACGGCATCACCGACCGTGACGAGCTCGACCGCATGGTCGAGGAGAGCCTGCGCGGCGCGGCGCTGTGGGACGAGGTCAAGGACAAGCTCGACAAGAGCGCCTACGCGCTTTCGGGCGGTCAGCAGCAGCGCCTGTGCATCGCGCGCACGCTGGCGCTCAACCCCGACGTGATCTTGTTTGACGAGCCCTGCTCGGCGCTTGACCCCATCTCGACGCTGGCGATCGAGGACCTGATGTCGTCGATCGTGGCCGACCGCGCCATCGTCATCGTGACGCACAACATGGAGCAGGCGTCGCGTGTGTCCAACCGCACGGCGTTCTTCTACATGGGCGATATGGTCGAGTACGACGAGACCGACGAGATTTTCCAGCGGCCCAAGGATAAGCGGCTGAATGATTACCTCACCGGCATGTTCTCCTAGTCCGGAACATGCTTGAGGCCCGCGGCGGCCACGGTCGCCACGGG
>NZ_QSRV01000005.1:0-3517 GCF_003437235.1 Collinsella sp. TF07-1 | reverse complement strand
GGCGGGTCATCTCTTGCGGGAGATGGCCCGCCTTTTGCTCTGCGACCGAAACGACCACCACAAAGGGGACAGGCACCTTCGTGGTGGTTTGGGGTGGGGCTCGCTGCTATCATGGACAACGTTGAATTTCTACGAAGGAGCAGGGCATATGGCGATTCTTTTGGGATGCGATTCCATCAGCCTAGAGTTTCCCACCAAGCATATTTTCGATAGCGTGACGCTCGGCGTGGGCGAGGGCGACCGCATTGGTATTGTCGGTAAAAACGGCGACGGCAAGTCGACGCTGCTGAGCGTGCTCGCCGGCACGCTGGAACCCGACGACGGACGCGTGACGCACCGCCGCGGCACCACGATCGGACTGCTCGGCCAAAAGGACCAGCTTGTCGACACCGATACCGTACATCATGCCGTTGTGGGCGACACGCCCGAGTACGAGTGGGCCTCGAGCCCCCGCACGCGCCAGATCCTGGCTGGCCTCATTAGCGATGTGCCCTGGGAGGGCACGGTGGGCGAGCTTTCGGGCGGTCAGCGCCGTCGCGTGGACCTTGCGCGCCTGCTGATCGGCGACTACGACGTGCTCATGCTCGACGAGCCCACCAACCACCTGGACATGCGCACCATCAACTGGCTCGCGCGTCACTTAAAGGCCCGCTGGCAGCGCGGTCAGGGCGCCATGCTCGTGGTCACGCATGACCGCTGGTTCTTGGACGAGGTCTGCACCAGCATGTGGGAGGTCCACGACGGCCAAGTCGACCCCTTCGAGGGCGGCTACTCGGCCTACATCCTGCAGCGCGTGGAGCGCGATCGCATGGCCGCGGTTACCGAGGAGCGCCGTCGCAACATGGCGCGCAAGGAGCTCGCGTGGCTAAGCCGCGGCGCCCAGGCGCGTTCCACCAAGCCCAAGTTTCGCGTGGATGCCGCTCGCGAGCTGATTGCCGACGTGCCGCCTGTGCGCGACGAGCTGGAGCTCAAGCGCCTGGCGGTGAGCCGCCTAGGCAAGCAGGTTATCGACGTGGTCGACGTGGACGCCGGCTATGTGGATACCGACGGCGCGCCCAAGCAGGTGCTCTCCGACGTGACCTGGCTCATCGGTGCGGGCGACCGCTATGGTCTTTTGGGCGAGAACGGCGCCGGCAAGTCCACGCTGCTTGACGTGATTCAGGGCAAGATCGCGCCCCTGCGCGGCCGTGTGAAGATTGGCCAGACGGTGCGCTTTGGCGTGCTGTCGCAGCAGCTCGAGGAGCTCGAGCCCTCTATGGGCGATACGATACGCGAGGTGCTCGGCAACTATAAGAAGTACTACGTCATCGACGGCAAGGAGACTTCGCCCGAGAAACTTTGCGAGCGCCTGGGCTTTACGACACAGCAGCTCTGGAGTCGCATCGGCGATCTTTCGGGCGGCCAGCGCCGTCGCCTGTCGCTGCTGCTGACGATCCTGGACGAGCCCAACGTGCTTATCCTGGACGAGCCCGGCAACGACCTGGATACCGATATGCTGGCGATTGTCGAGGACCTGCTCGACGGCTGGCCCGGCACGCTGATTCTGGTGACGCACGACCGCTTTTTGATGGAGCGCGTGACTGACCAGCAGTGGGCGCTGCTCGATGGCCATCTGACGCATATGCCTGGCGGCGTCGACCAGTACCTGCGCCTGTGCAACGCCACCGCCGAGGGCGAGCCCGTGGGTGCACCGAGCGCCAAGACCGGCACGTTTGACACCGGTGCCGCGGCGGCTGCGGCCGAAAAGCCCAAGTCGAGCGGCCAGCCCAATGGCCTTTCCAACGCCGAACGCCAGAAGCTTCGCCGCGAGGTGAGCTCGCTCGAGCGCAAAATGGAGACGCAGCGCGCCCGCGTGGAGGAGGCCGAGGCCGCGATGGCTCAGGTCGACCCCACCAACTACACGGCGCTGGGCGAGCAGCAGACAAAGATCGACGAGGCCCACGCCGCCATGGACGAGTTGGAGATGGCGTGGCTCGAGGCGAGCGAGAGGCTCGAGGGCGAGGAGTAGGCGAGGATGATCAAGGCCGCGTTTTTCGATATCGACGGCACGTTGCTGAGCTTTAAGACCCATCGGATTCCGGCGTCGGCGCAGCAGGTGCTCGACAGCTTTCATGAGCAGGGGATTGCGTGCGTGATCGCCACGGGTCGCCCGACCTATCAGATGCCCGATTGGCTGTTCGAATTGGGTTGGGATGCGTACATTACGCTCTCGGGCCAGCACTGCTTTGATGCCGAGGGGGTTTACCGCAGCTGCCCGATCGATCCGGACGACGTTGCGGTGATCGTGGACCAGGTGGCGCAGGGACGCTACGACTCGCTGTGTATGCAGGGCGAGAACTCGTTTGTGAACCGCCTGTCCGAGCGCGTGGTGACGGCCGGCAACAACGCGGGGATCGTCTACCACGAGGAACCGTTTGAGCGCGCCTTTGACGCACCGGTCTACCAGTTCTGCGCCTTTGTGGACCCGGCCGACGAGCATATCGTGACCGATGCGGTGTCGCATTCGCTCACTACGCGCTGGTGCGATCTGTTCTGCGACATTATTCCGGCAAACGGCGGCAAGGACCTGGGTGTGGCGGCGACGCTGGAGCGCCTGGGCATCGACGCGAGCGAGGCGATTGCCTTTGGCGACGGCGAGAACGACCTGTCGATGTTCTCGGCCGTGGGCACAAGTGTGGCAATGGGCAACGCGCAGGCGACCGTGAAGGCCGCAGCGACCTACGTGACGACCGCCGTAGACGACGACGGCATCTACAACGCCGCCGAGCACTTTGGCCTGCTATAGCTACGGATTCGGCACTTGGGGACGTTCCTTTTGCGCCGGCAGTCGGGGGCACTCCTTGCGGGGCGTGTCCCCGCTTTGTTTTCGTCCCGTGCGTTTTGTGAAACACGGTTAACTTTTTAGACAACGTAGTAAGACATAGGCAACTTTTGCGGTAAAGTAAATCAAGCAAAAGTATCCAAAGGCTAACTAGAAGCCATCGCGAAAGGCGGCCCATGGCCCTGCGTGAATCCGGAGAAGACTATCTCGAATCGATCTACGTTCTGTCGGAACGTCAGGGCACCGTGCGCTCGATCGACGTTGCGGAGTACCTCGGCGTAACCAAGGCGAGCGTTTCCAAGGCCATGGCGACGCTGGAAAGCAACGGCTATGTCGAAATGGGCAAACGCGACGTGCATCTGACGGAACGCGGTCTTGAGGTTGCCCGTCAAATGTGGGAGCGCCACTGCTTTTTTGTAGGTCTGCTAGAGGACGCAGGCGTAACGCCCGAGGTTGCCTCGCAAGAGGGCTGTCACATGGAGCACTGCCTGAGCGAGGAGAGTTTCGAGAAGCTAAGGTCGATGCTGAGGCGGGAAGATGTAGCGGGTCCAAAAACAGAAGCCTAACTGACCCACAGTAGCGCGGAGTTCACGCAAAGCGCGAACCAGCGACCGGGACCAGCGGCCCTTTCGGCCAAGTCCATTTCAGCAAAGGAACCCCGCCAGCAAGCGATGCCCAAGAACCGCCAGCTGTGTC
>NZ_QSRV01000049.1:0-2794 GCF_003437235.1 Collinsella sp. TF07-1 | reverse complement strand
ATCGCCTTCCCTCAACGCGACCCTGCGGAGCCGTGAGCGGGGAGGGAAGGCGATCCGGCCTCCCGCCCTGCGCTCCGCAGCAGCCAGCGCCAAGCGCTAGTAGTTCACCACCTGCTCCTCAAAGTACGCCTTCGGGTGGTTACAAACCGGGCACACCTCAGGCGCCTCGGCACCAACGTGCAGGTGCCCGCAGTTCAGGCACTTCCACACCTTTACGCCCTCACGCTCAAACACCTCGCCCGACTCGATGCGCTCGACGAGCTTGTTGTAGCGCTCCTCGTGGGCCTTCTCGACGGCGGCGACACCACGGATCTTTGCGGCAATCTCGGCAAAGCCCTCTTCCTCGGCGGTCTTGGCAAACTCGTCGTACATCGTGGTCCACTCGTAGTTCTCACCCGCGGCGGCATCGCGCAGATTGTCCAGGGTATCGGGGACGGCGCCATCGTGCAGATACTTAAACCACAGTTTGGCGTGCTCGGACTCGTTGCCAGCCGTCTCGGCAAAGATGTTCGAGATCTGAACGTAGCCGTCCTTCTTTGCCTTGGAGGCATAGTAGCGATACTTGGTGTGTGCCTGGGACTCACCGGCAAAAGCGGTCTCGAGGTTCTTCTTGGTTTGGGAATTCTCAAAATCCATAGGTGTACTTCCCTTCAACGCATGCCGCCCGTAGGCTTCGAGCGGCCTCGTCTTTAGGATGCCCTCATGTCGGAAATCTAAACCTTACAATCCTGTTCTTCAGATTTGCACGGGCTAGATGCTCAGCCAGCGATCGCCCTCGGCTCGGCAAAAGCCCTCACGCTCCAGGTCGGCCAGAATGCCCGCGACAAGCTCGCGCTCGACCGGCCCGCGCCCAGCCGCCGCTTCCATATCGTTAACGCCCACCACGGCATCAGCAAGCGTAATCCCCGCCGGTTGGCCATCGCGCGCTGCCAGCAACATGCGCACGATATGCGCGCGCTTTTGGCGACGTGAGCCCTCAAACTTTGATTGACGGCTATAGCCCGCCGAGCGCCTGGACGGATTGGGCAACGTCTTTTTTAGATATGCGCCGTAATCCAGCAACGCGTAATACCACGCGCGCGGCGTGTCGGCATCATCGAGCGGCACGGCAAAGGGAGCGATCTCGTCGGTCGCCGCACCGGGGGCCGCCGGACAGGCCGCCTGAATCAGCGGCACCAGCTCGCGGTCGGGAACAGCCGGTACATCGGGAAAGAAGTGATGCAGAAAGACCGTGCGCACGTTGGTCTCCAGATACACGCCTGGAAGGTCAAACGCAAACGACCGGATACCTTGCGCCGTTGCCGGGCCAATACCAGGCAGAGCGACCAAGTCACGCGTCTCACGCGGAAACTCACCGTCCCAGTCCTCCACAACGCGCTGAGCGGCCTTGTGGAGCGCCAGAGCGCGTCGGTTGTAGCCCATGCCCTGCCAAGCGTCCAAAACATCGGAAGGCGCGGCTTGGGCAAGCGCCTGCACGGTCGGAAAGCGATCGAGCCACGCCGGCATACGCGTCTCCACGCGTGGCACCTGTGTTTGCTGCAACATGACCTCAGAAAGCCAAATGATGTACGGATCGCGCGTGCGGCGCCACGGAAGGTCGCGATAACGCAGGACCCCTTCCGAACGAATCATCGAACGAAAGGGGTCCTGAATCATATCTATGCTCCTTATGCGGCGCTATTCCTCCCGGCATGTATACGCACAGGTGGCGTACTCGGGAAACGCTTCGCGGTCGGCGAACTTGGGATCGACGGCCGGGAACTGGCGGTGAGCGACGATGTCGCCGAGCGAAACGGAATCGAGGTAGTCGCGCATCAACGCTTGAGCTCCGGCCCACAGGGGATGATAGCAGCACGTGCCCATGCGCGCACAGTCGCCATCGGGTGCGGTGCAATCATTCATAACCATAGGGCCCTGAACGGCCTCGACGACCTGACGAATGGTGACGTCGTCCGGACTGACCTTGAGACGCATGCCACCGTGGACGCCACGCAGGCTCTCCACAATACCGGCCTGGACCAAACCGTGCTGAATCGAGCGGGCAAACGAATACGGAACATTGACCTCTTCGGCAGCGGTGCGAACAGAAAGCAAACGCTCCGGATCCTCGGCAAGCATCGCCAGCATACGAAGGGCGTAATCAGTCTTCCTCGATATGTCCATTTTTCCCCTTTCAAGGAATACGAACAGCTCGAACGAGCTCCGGGGCCGAGCTTGTGTCGAGACGCTAAATGACCGCTAGGACATCCAAATGGTAAATCGGATATCCACTGAATGCCGCGCTTGGAGCGAAATGCATCAGATGCGGCCCACAGTGCAATTTAGTATAATCTAACTCCCTGCTTCGTTGAACAGGTGTTGCGCAACAAAGCTGTTGTTTAGACAGATATGCTTATTAGATTTTACTTGCGTTCCCGAAGGGGCGGGGATTCTGGGCGAAGATGCGCCAGGGCGATCGTTCTATCGAAACAAAGTACATCAAACGCAAAAAGCCACGTCCGAAGACGTGGCTTTAATTGCGTTGGCGGGAAGTACGGGGCTCGAACCCGCGACCTCCGACGTGACAGGCCGGCGCTCTAACCAAACTGAGCTAACTCCCCAGGCAGACGTTCGCGTTTGTTTCCGCTCGCGTGCGCTGCAGGGATTAGTATACACAGAAGTCTGTCCGGCGCGCAACAACTTTTTTGAAAAAATTTTTCGGTCCCTCCGGGAGGGTCTCCGGGGCTGGGGGCGGGGGTTAAGTTTGCTGCTCTACAGTCCTGCGCAAGACGGAAAGCACATTAAGTGCCTTCCT
>NZ_QSRV01000048.1:2761-3079 GCF_003437235.1 Collinsella sp. TF07-1 | reverse complement strand
AGCCGCGGCGGTTGAGCAGGCGCAGGCCGAAGCAGTCGGCGAGGTAGTAGCCCATCTCGCAGCCACCGTTACCATGATCGGAAGCCATCTTGACGCAATTCTCGGCGCCGACAGCCTGGCCGATGAGACCCTCGGGCTTGGTCATGGCGTAGACACGAATGCCCTTTTCCTTCATCTTCTTGACGGCCTCGAGGACCTCGGGGGTGGTGCCGGACTCGGAGGCGGTGAGCACGACGGACTTCTCGGTCATGCGCTTGTGGCCGGAGACGTTCCACTCGGCGGCGTGGATCAGGTAGACCTCGAGGTCGCGGTCGCCGA
>NZ_QSRV01000048.1:0-2751 GCF_003437235.1 Collinsella sp. TF07-1 | reverse complement strand
TCGAGGTCGCGGTCGCCGAACTTGTTCATGAGGTACTCGAGCTGCATGAGCTCGTCCCAGGTGCCGCCGACGCCCATCAGGAACACGGCGTCGTAGCCCTCGTCGGCGACCTTGTCGGCGAGCGCGGTCATCTTCTTGCCGGCCTCGTAGACGTTCTTGCCGTCCTCGACGTAGCCCTCCTGGCTAAAGTGCATGATCTCGATCTTCTCGGTTTCCTTCATTGCTTTTCCTTTCTGTCTTGCACGCGAATCTATACATCGCGTTTCTTTTCGATACCAATTATAGACATACACCTAACGTGTTTTTAATACCACTTTTCAATCTGCCCCAATCCTCGGTGAACGGTCGAAATTCTCTGGTGAGTGGTATTAAATTAGAATTTGATGTATAGCTAACGCCCCTGGCGTCTCCCTTGTGTGACAAAGAACAGCGTTCCTACCAGCGCAATAATGGTCGATGCCCCAAACAATACCGTCTGGACGCCCAAAGCCTCCGCCAAAAACGGAGCCGCCAGCAGCGGCACCACGCCGGCGCTCATCAGGCCAAAACGCACAAAGCCGGTAATGCGCCCCAGGTATTTGATGTCTGCGCGCTCCTGAATCAAGATCATCTGCAGCGGTTCCAGGAACCCCCAGGCCAGACCGTTAATCGCCTGACCGATAATCGCGACCCCCAGCATATCGGTGCCCACGTACACCATGGACCCAATGCCCACGGCCATGAGCGCGCCGAGTAACAATCGTAGGTTGACATGGCGAGCAGAAAGCTTGGTCAGGATGAACGCGCCCACCGAGGAAGTGAGGCCCACGACCGAGGACAGCCAGCCCAGCCAGACGATATCCACGTTGAGCACATCACGGTAGAACAACGACTCCAGCGAATCGAACGCGCCAAACGCAAAGAAACCCAAAAAGCCCGAGATAAAGATGAGGCGCAGGTCGTGGTCGCGAAACGTAAGTCGCGCACCCTCGGCCATGCCGCCCAGAATACCGCCCTTCGGCTTCTCCCCTTTTGCGGGAACAACACACTCGTGGCAGCCCAAGGAGAGCACGGCCGCCACACCCATCATGCCCGCCATGAGCAGATAGACCGATTGCGTGGCAAAACAGCTCACGATGGCACCACCGAGCAGCGGGCCAGCGGTATAGGCGATATTGCTGTAAAACACCATGAGACCGTTCACGCGGGTACGGCCCTCGGTGGTCGACTCTAGGTATCCCGGAAACGCATGCGTGCAGGTGTTGATAAAACCGCCCGCAAGTCCCAAGACACACGCGGCAAACACAAGCCCGGGGACAGACAACGGCGCCAACCCCACGCCAAGCGAAAGCACCGCCGTAATCACGCACGTCACAAACGACGTCCGACGCGGTCCAAAGCGATCGATGACCGAGCCCGACACCATATTGCCCACCGACGTCATAAGATTGCGCACGAGCGTAATGGCGGCAACCAAAAAGGCCGTGCCAGCCAGATCATACGTGGCCGCACCGATAAGCCCCAAAAAGTAGACCGCGTTGTTGGCGCACCACTGCAGGGACTCAATAAGAATCAGCCTGACCTCTGCCGGCGTCAGGCGCATTTCTTCGCGATCCTTCGCGAACATACGAACTCCTTCTATACAAAAAGGGGATGGAGAGCATAGGCCCGCTCCATCCCCTTTCCAGGTTGCAACGAAAATCTATGCAGCCGGGCCCTTACGCCAGCACGCCGAAGAACGCGCCGACGATGCCCACGACCATGGTGGCCACGATCAGCACCATGGGGTTGATCTTCTTGGACAGCAGCCAGTAGTACAGCCAGAAGGCGAGCATGCCGAGCATGCCGGGCATGATGCCGTCCAGGATGTCCTGGAGGGTCTGGGCGTCCTCGCCCGAGCCGATGGCCACCGGGATGCTGGCCCAGAACATGTCCTTGCACATGGCGCCCACGACCATGACGCCCACGATTCCCACGCAGGTCATGATCTTCTGCATGAGGCCGGTCCTCTGGGCCTCGTCCAGGAAGCCCACGCCCAGCTCGTAGCCCTTGACGGCGCCCCAGACGCGCAGCGCGAAGCCGGGGACGTTGTAGATGAGCAGGAAGGCGATGGGGCCGAAGGGGTTGCCGGCCTGGCACAGGCTGATGCCCACCGCGGCGGCGACCACGCGCAGCGTCGACAGGAAGATGGAGTCGCCGATGCCGGACAGCGGGCCCATGAGGGCGGCCTTGACGTCGTTGACGCTCTCGGGCTCGATCTCGCCGCGGGCGACCTTCTCCTCCATGGCCATCGCGATGCCGCCGACGAACGGGGCGAACTGGACGGTGATGTTGAAGAACGCGCAGTGGCGGTGCAGGGCCTCGGCGTAGTCGTCGGGGCGGCCGGCGTAGATCTTCTTGAGCATGTTGGCGACCATCAGGCAGAAGGCGATGTTCATCTGCTTGTAGTAGGTCCAGGAGAACTCCATGCCCAGGGCGCCGGTGTTGAGGGCGCTCTTGACGAGGTCGGAGCGCGTGATCTTGTTCTCGGGACTAGAAGTCATCGTCCTCATCCCCTTCCGCGGAGAGCTGGGGCTGGGCTCCGCCCAGGCCGAGCAGGTCGAACTTGTCGATGCCGATGATGATGGCGATCAGGGCGACGCCCAGGACGGGCACGTTGGCGTAGGAGCACAGCAGGAAGCCCAGGAAGTAGAAGGGCACGAGCTGCTTGGTGAGCACCAGGCGGCCGAGCATGGCGAAGCCCATGGCCGGCAGGATGTTGGCGGCAACGCC
>NZ_QSRV01000047.1:0-4164 GCF_003437235.1 Collinsella sp. TF07-1 | reverse complement strand
GGCTCTGTTAGACCAGAATTGACATTTAGCACTTTTTCGAGCCGGGACGATAATGCCCGGGAGCAATTCGAATTGCTCCCGGGCATTAGTCTATTTCGGTGGTTTGAACGCGGTCAAAACCGACAAAGCACGCTCGTCTGAATTACAGATATCAATGTTAACCAGTTGGCTAACCTCTTCAAGAAGCGCTGCCTCCTTCTTTCGGGTTTCCGCTAGTTCTTCCATTCTTTCTTGAATAACCTGAATCGCTTTTAGATTGGGAACCGGAAGTTTTAGCTCGCTAAGAACGTCCCAAGAAATTCGCGTCCTTCCAATACCTGTAGAAAGCAATATCAAATCTGAGCGGGCGGTATCAGATCTGATTAGCGACCATAGCGTATAAACAGTCAACGGGTCTTTTGGCTGAATAACGGTATATTCAGAAGATACGTATAAACCGGCTGTTTTCGAATCAACAACGGCAACAGCGCCATTAACAGCGTTGATGTTACTTAGAACGACGTCGTCCTTTTTTAACTTAAAAAGCGACTCATAACTAACATCCTCAGCGTAAGATTCATCACCCGCAGCAATCGTTCCGTCATACTTAACCACTGCAAAGGTAACTTTCTTTCTCTTGTTATCCCCTCTGGTACAAAAGAGGTCACCCGCTCGGTCCTCACAGGCGGCACCGGAAGCCCAGATGGGTTCAGCGATGTCTTTGGCGGCGCGAACCTTAAAACCCCGTTCGTTCCATTTTTCGACGTTTCTGCCTGCAACGAGAAGAGTCGCTTTCACATCCATTCGGTTTTCTATACGTTTTGGATCAACTGAATAAAGTCGAGCAATTTCAGAATCGCCGTCTAAAAATGCTTTATATCCATCAACGATATCGGTGATTTCCTCTTTCGCCTTTTGCGCTGTAATTGCATCAGACGGAAGAACTCGCTCCCTGTTGGGACTATCTAGCCCCACATACGAACAATACCGCATATAGATTCGAGGCTGTTCTTGGGCGGCATCGATCTTCTTCTGCAAGAAGAGCAGCGACGTCTTGACCCTTGCCTGAGAGCGCTGGAATGCGTCACCGGGAAGCGATATAACCGCCTTGACAATGAAATGACTTCTAATCCAATCCCTAACGTAAGAAGTGTCTTCACCTCCAAGTATTCCATCATCTAGCACGGTTATTAAAGAACCGCCAGGTTTTAGAATGTCGTAGTAACGCTCAATAAATAGAACGCTTGAACGTACGGTCCCACGCAAGCTCGAGATTCCATTCCCATCTGGACGATGAGCGATGGAGTAATCTTTGAGAAGGGCTAAATCAGACGGTTCGGAGCATTTATACTCCGCAGCAAACGGTGGATTGGTTAGCGCCAAATCGAAATAGCCGTTACGCCCGGAAATTGCATCTCGAAACTCCTTTTTCTCGCTTCTAAGTTCGAGCGAATCCGCGTCTTCTTCTACGGTGATATTCTTATCTAGGGAATCTAACTGGAAGATTTTGCTCCCGCCGTCTCCATGAAGGAACATATTCATACGAGCAATGCGTGCTAAAGCTGGATCCCTAGCTGCATCGATGCCCCATATGCAATTTTCAGCAATGTTTTTCTTGATTTCCTGCTTCTCTTTCATAGAAAGAGAAGCATTGGAATCAACTTTTTCCCACATGCCATTTAGAGCTCCAATAAGGAACCCGCCGGAGCCGCAACATGCATCTATAATTTGCGAGCAATCAGAGATGTTTCTACCGACATGCAGATCTGATAGGCCAACAGCGATATCAACAATACTTCTCGGCGTAAAATACTGCCCAAGTGATTTGCCTCTTAAAGTTGCGTTCAGAAACGTTTCGAACATGCGACCATTGAGGTCGTCTTCGATGAGATGGAGATCGACTTCTTCAAATCGCTTAACAAGTTCTTTGATTGTTCCGGCGGACAACCGTATCTTCTCGTTAGGTTCAAAAATGCGCTTCTTCTTTTTTTGAGCGATCAGATCCTCGAAGTTCTTTACCAGTTTAGCGAAGAGGATCGTGTTGACGGGATTCGGAGTCGTTTCCTCGGCCTTTTTTATCCATTGTGATGAAAATTTAGCTCGTGAAACAGGTACAGAATAGCCTTCATCCGTTTCGTATCCTTCGCTACATTCATGCGCTTCTTTATCGGAGGTCATTTTTAGGAAAATCACCTTCACAAATTCAGTGAAAGCGGCCCCATAACTGAGATGTTCATGCTTATAGATATAGGAATGCGCACTTCCGAATAGTTTATTTACCGCAGAAGGTCCGATTTGTTTCAGTACGATGCGCTCTTCTTTTGTTTCGCTTGAGAGCCCAGCAGGATGAGTCGCGTTAAAAGACTGCGGTGACAGGTATTCTGCAAAGGTGTCGAAGGCTTTGGACCCTTTATTCATATCAGATAGAGATAATGTGAGAACAGGATTTCGACTATCCCATCTGTACAGCATGGTTTTCAAACCGTTCGTTATAACGAAGTACTGGACTGGATTGTCTTTATAGCCCTGGTTGATTAGAAGACAATAGCTAGAGCACTGTCCGACCCAATCATCTAGGTTTTCCTTTGTTGATTTGGCATCAATGACAAAACGCACCTTTCTTCTATACGAAAGAGCGTAATCGGGTTTATAAGGGATCTTTTTTCGGCCCAAGTTTATGCTGAGCTCCGAAATGCTCTCCTTTGTTTTAATTTGACTGTCTGACCAGCCCAAGCGCTTCAGAAGCCTATCTACAAAAAACTGCTCAACAGATGCTTCATTTCCCAAATCTTCTTTTCTACAGATTGCCTTTTTCGCCTTATTATTCATTGGGTTTATTTACCTTCATCTCGAACGGCATGCCGCCCTCGCGGATCACCGCGCGGAGGAACATATTCATCGCTGTGGACATGGAGAGACCGAGTTCGTCGAGGATGGCGGTCGCTTCCCTCTTTACCTCCGGCTCGATCCTGATAGTGGTTGCTGGTATGTTCGACGGCATGGCGGCTCCTATCTCTCGTGTATACCACGGTGCCACCATTTTAACGGACTATGCCGCCCTCGAGACCCAGTAGTCCATATAGGGCGGCAGGACGTTGAACATGTCGCGGATGCGGGTGGCGCAGATGCCGTTGGCGAGCTGACGTGCGACTGTGGACTCAGCTGTGCGGGAGTCGGTCGCCATGAAGGTACGGCACCAGCGGAACCAGTCGAGGTAGGCGCCGAGATGCTTGGTGGATACCCCCTTGAAGCGCGCCATGAACGAGTCGAGGAGCGAATGGACGGTGTTGATGCGGTTGATGGTGCCCTCCGAGCGGTCCTTGGAATCATAGGACTCATGCGAGGCGACCTTCAGGTCGCACAGCACATCGATGTATGCGGTCGCTTTGTCCGTGGCGACGACCGCACCTGCGCCGATACGGTGGCGAAGGGCCTCCGCCGCACGCTTGCGCGAGACCACGCCGCGCCCCGAGACCTCGAAGAAGGTGGCGTTCGTGTCACTGATGCCCGTCATGACGCAGATTTGCTCGCGGGAGAGGCCGCGCTTATGGACCTGCTTGCCGCGGTGGCGAGCCTTTCTCGGCAGAGTGAAGGAGCCCTTTGAATGGTTGCCCTTGAAGGACTCGGGGAAGTATGTTTCGTCGAGTTCGCAGGCCTGCCCCTGCCCCACATGGAACGTGGGCGAATATTCCTTCAGGCACTCGATGAGCCTGTGGCGCATGGTGTAGGCGGTCTTGAGGCAGACACCGCAGCGATCGGCGCACTCGCGGAGAGGGAGCATGAGAACGAAGCACTCGGCATAGGCCATCCAGGTCTCGCGGGGCAGCTTGCTCGTGCCGAGGATCCGGTCGGTGGAGTCTGAAAATGTCCTGCCGCAGTCGCGGCAGAGGTAGCGCTGCTCACCGTTCCTGGACTTGCCCTTTTTAACGATAGCGACCGAACCGCAACGTGGGCAACGCTGGATTTCGTAGCTAGTTCCCGCTGCATCGTCGAACATGGCGGCGCGGATGACGTCGCGTACCGACTCGATTGCGCGGCGGCGCTCGGACTTGCTTAGCTTCGCCATGTTCTTCTTGAGGGTGACGACCAGATCCTCGGCGTTCATACCTGCTCCAATGCCGTGGTTAACAATTCCATTATACCACGGTGGCATCACCTATATGTCAATTATGGTCTAACAGAGCC
>NZ_QSRV01000046.1:0-5192 GCF_003437235.1 Collinsella sp. TF07-1 | reverse complement strand
AGATCAAGTCGTCCTCGCAGACGCTCAAGCAGGAATACCTCGATACATACGAGGGAGGTGAATGACATGATAGGCAAGAGCTATGCAAAGATAGCGATTGTTGGCTTTGTACTTTGTCTTGCAATGGTGCTATGTGCATCATTTGCGAGGTATAGGTCCGAGCAGTCGTTCATCGATGGCGCTGAAAATGGGTTTGGCATAGACGGGATGTATGTCAACGATGGCGCGACCAGGCCGTCTATGGCGATTCTTGCAGGCGAAGACATGGAATGGCAAATCTGTAATGACGATGGTTCTTGTATGAGTGGTCGTTTGGCCGCAACGAGCGACCCGAATTCGTTCGATCTTCTCGACAATGATGGAGCGGATTGCGGTTCTGTTCACCTTTCATATGCATCGCGAGACGGGATGGACGGCATCCTCTACGTCTCCCACGAAAATGGCAATTTCAAGATGCGCAGGACTAACCGGGTGCCGGCTTTTATCGAGGAGTGAGAGTTCCCGGCGGCCTGCCGATCAGACCGCCGGGGTATTGAACCCCGCATTCATCCGTACACACACGGATGAATGCGGGAAGTGTCCGGATGAAGTTGATAATCAAGGAAACAAAGCCGTTCTGCCTGGGACGGCATTGGCTTGGACTTTAACTACAACATCGCAATCGACACTTATCAGCTCGCGCAACGCGCATGGCCAAATCTCGGACGCTGGTGCATGGAGGACCTTCGAGATTTACTGGACATCCAAAACGACGACGCACACCGCGTGCTCGCCGACTGCGAAGACGAGATGGCTGTCTACAATGCGATCAGAAACGGCGTGAAGTCCGGAGAGCTTTCTGTGGAACCGCCGCACCGTCGCGCGAGCCGACCGGGCAACCCGGGCAATCTGGTCCCGACTCTCCCGGTCGTATTCCTACGATATCGCCCCTAAATCACCAACGTGTCAGATAAAGAATGATGCAATGATTATGATCAAGCATACGGCGGATGCGACGACTGCGCCTTTTTTCCTCTCCTTTAGTCCGACGAATAGGGTTGCCGTAAAGTAAAGGGCGGAAAGGCAGTCTATGGCAAGCAAAACGAGTTCCTTGGGCGGTTTCAGCAAAAGGTCGCTAGCAAAGAGTAATGCAAGCAGGGCAAAGCCGATTGTGGTCAAGTATCTCGATTGATTTTGCGACAGCATGGCAACCTCCTTTTAGAACATGCAAGTGAAAAGTCGGCACGATGTCATTGCGGTTGCAAACAAGCCGCCGCCAGGACCGGTTGTCACGAGACCGGCGATAACTTCAGCGGTGCCAGCAAGGTAGGGATCGCGCAGGCAAGACTCCTCCTTCACGTTCAGCTTGACCTTGTGAGGGACGGTGCGGTTATTTGCAAATCCGTGAGAATCGCACCACGCCTTGGAATATGAATCCGTGCAGCGTCCGCGCTCAAAAAGGGATATATCGTAATTTTCGTCGTAGTTGTCTCCGACGTAGATTTCGCTGCTCTCGGCGGGAGACCCCTCGTCGGCATAGGCTGCCGCAACGGGCACAAATAGTGTCATGACAAGGGAGAGGCAAAGAGCTGCTGAGACGATGGAGAGCAGGCATTTCTTCATGGCTGGCTCCTTAATCTGGCCTTTGATAGTTACTTGATGTCGCCTCCTTCCGCTTTATATCCGTTGTATTTGGCGTATTTCTTTAATAAGGCAAGAGGTTCTTCCTCTCCTTCGGATAAGCCGATGATGTTTCCTTGATCATCCAGTATGAATATGGACGGAATATGCTCAAGTTCATATTGGTCATACACGGTCTTATCTTAATCTATGTATATGGGAAAGTCTCCTTCATGGACCGAGGCTTCTTCAATTGTGCTGTCCTCGGAAACAGTGAAAAGGTTCTTCCTTAAGGCTGCGAAATTATCAAGTTGTTGCATATCTTCTATGAGAGATTCGCAGTGCTGACACCACGATGCCCAGAACATCAAGATATTTTCCTCATTAGGTTTTAGCTTGTTAAAATAATTCACGTTTCGGCCGAGGCTGAAATTTTGGCCCATTTTAATGGACAAAGATGAGGGATAAGCATCGTGTTGCGGTTTGATATTGACGGCGATCAAGGCGGCGAAACACGTCAGAGCCGCCAAAGTCAGTAAGGCGATAACGCATTTTCTCGGTTTCCAGCTCATGACAGATCCCTCTCTCATGGTGAAACGCATACGTTTTGAAACGGGATACCGCTTCGATTCGTTCCGGACGCGGATGTGGACGTAACTGGTCTCGGTGCCAAGTGCGATTTCAGTGCTGTATATGACTTAACGGGAATGTCCGAGCAGTGTCGGAGTCTCCATCTGGATTGTTCCGACTGGAACATCAGCCCGAATACACTGCATAGCGACTCCAACAAGAACGTCCCCGGCGTAATCCTTTCCAAGGCCCGCGACGGCTATCTTCTTCCTCCTTTTCGAGAGGTTCGCAATCTTCATGCCGGCCTCTCTTGCCTTCTCGCCCGAATCCCCGTAGCCCTGCTCGGCCAGCCTCTCGAGGCTCTCCTTGGCGGCTTCAGCTTCCTTCCTGTTGCCCTTCTCGAGTATCGCGACGCTCGTCTTGTAGACCCTGTCCCTTCTGGATTCATCCAGGAACGCGGCATCTTCCAGATCCGCCATTTTCTCGCGCACGGCGCCGCAGTTCCAGCAGGTACCGCGCTTGAGGTTCACCGCACCGCAGCCGCACTGCCACCACCCGTCGTGTTCGGAATGGACGCCCGCGCATTTGAAGGTATCGGCCCCCATCTCGGAGAGCAGGACATCGCGTTCCGACTCCTCGACCCCGTTGAGTGCGAGTGGCGCGGGGCTATCGATGTCGATCGGGTCGCCGAAGGAGGTCTCGCCGTCCGCTCGGGTCACAACGGCACGCGAGCCGGTGATAACAGACAGCTTGATTCTCACCGCCTTGGGCCTGAGCACCTCGCCGGCGGGCAGGTCGGCATCTAGGAGCGAGAAGTCGACGGTCTCCGTCTCCCCTCCCTCGCCCTCGAGCCCGACAGTGAACTCTATGCGGCTGATGGGTTTCGTCGATACGTTGACGATCTTTGTTTGGAGGAAGCAGGCTCCCGTCTCGGTGTCTCTGGAGACTTGGATGGCTAACATCCTGACAGGGCAAAGCTCCTGCCAGGAGGGGTTGGCGTCGCGGTAGGCTATCTTGTATTTCGACATTACTACACCTCGGGCAGGGCGTCTTCGTCCCTTTGTGCGCTGGGCGCCGGTGCCGCTCGGTCGGGCAGAGCGCAGACGATCAGGCCGACCATGAGCGCGGTGCCGAAAAGGCCGATGAACCAGAGGATTCCCGCGCCATTGGTGTAATGCCCCTTGGCCCTGGCAATCTTAACGAGCTCCGCTACGCCGCAGATGTTGGCGGCGATCGCCAAGAGAGGCAGGAAGAAGATTATCAGCTCCAGGCTTCTCATTTTTGGTCCCTTCTTCTCGACCGCCCGCCTCGACACCGGCGGTCCTCCGTAACTTCCGGTAACACCAATTCTGCTGTCCTCACCTGCGAATTTGTTGAGCAACAAATTCGATTGAGTGAGCGGTTGATTGCGCCGCGAAGGCGTTTAGTTAATTACGTTTGCCGCTGCGGCAAGACCGATGCAGAAATCTGAAATAGCCCTACGCTCGGCGATGTATCTACAAACCCTGAGCGAAGGGAGCCGCAAATGCATGCAGCGGCAATTAACCTTCGGGGGGGGGTATCTCCTAGGAGAACCCGCCTCCAAGGCCAATCTATCATCGAGTACGTCCTGATCATCGCCATCATCGGCCTGGTGATCGTGTTCGCGGGACCCGGCGTGGCGGGGGCCATCCGCAACCAGTTCAACCTGGTCGGCAACACGGTGAGCAATGGGACGACCGGCGGGGTCGAGGGCGGCGCAACCGGCGGCGGCTCTGCGGGAGCCGATTCCGCGACCGTCCAGGCGGCTGTCGCCAAGGACGCGAAGGACTGGACGCTCGACGAGCAGGAGGCCGTGGCCAAGGACATCGCCGCCAAGGGCGAGGCGTCGCCGGCGTACGCAAAGGCGAAGGCCGCGATGGACGCGGGGACGAAGTTCTCGATGAAGTTGACGAACGGCAAGACGCTCGAGTATCGCATCATCGGTATCAACCACGATGACCTCGCGGACGGCTCCGGTAAGGCTGGGCTCACGTTCGAGGTAACCAACACTGCCATGGACGAGCAGCGAATGAACGCCACGAGCACCAATGCCGGCGGCTGGGAGAAATCGGAGATCCGCGGCCGCCTCAATTCCGGTGACCTCTGGTCGCTCCTACCGATCGATCTCCAGTCCAAGGCGAAGGCCGTCACGAAGATGACCGATAACAAGGGTGGTGGCAGTGCCAGCGCCCCATCGGCCACGACCGATAAAGTCTTCCTGCTCTCGATGACCGAGATCTACGGAGACCGCCAGACCGACGGTACCCAGTACGAGTACTACAAATCCAAGGGCGTGACGTACTCGAACCATTCAGGGGTGTCGTCGAGCTTTTATCACTGGACGCGCTCCGTGGATCCGAGCGGCTCCGCGTACTTCCGCTGTATCTATAGCAACGGTAACTATAACGACTACGGCGCGACGTACTCGTATTGCATATGCCTCGCCTGGTGTTTTTAACCTGTCTTCTAGCTTGTCTTCTAGTTTGTCTTCTAGTTTGTCTAGTGAAAGGCCCGTGCAATCCTGCGCGGGCCTTTCTTTTGGCGATTACTTGAACAATTTGAGGTTCATGGTACAAAGGTAGTCGGTTCGAGGAAAAAGGGGTCGTACTGCGCCTCTCAGAGCGCCTGCCGCACTTCACCTCTATTACCTCTGCGGCGCCCTCGTATAGGGCCCATCCCGCTTGCCGTTTCGTTGCAACCGCTCACTTGTCCACCGGTCAAGTGAACTACTGGAATAAATACAGCGACACGCTTGTCCGTTACAGTCGCTATATCTGTGTAAATCGCCGCGATAAATACAGCCCGTACTCGGCTGTATACCAGCTACGCGTATGTAGATTCATATCGCGTTAATAAATCGGCTCAAGCGCGTGCAAAACGCGCAAGTAGCCGCAAAAAGCGAGTATCGCGCAGGTAGATTTTTGACACCCTGTTGCTTACTTAAAATTAGGCTCTGTTAGACCATAATTGACATATAGGTGATGCCACCGTGGTATAATGGA
>NZ_QSRV01000045.1:0-5385 GCF_003437235.1 Collinsella sp. TF07-1 | reverse complement strand
CCACTTCCCGGAGCAAGGCAACCCGCCCGGAGCAGGCCCCAGCGCGAGACCATCCAGCAATGCGCTCCCCGAGCAATCGCTCACCGCTGGTTGCGCAAAAGTCAGCGAGCGAGTTCCAGGTGCCCCAGGTCGCCGCGAAAGAGGAGCGACGCGTACTTCTTGTACGCGAGCGACGGTTTGAACGGCGAGATGGGGTGCCTGGAACCCGCGCAGCGTCGAGCCATTACGCGGTTTGGTAAAACCGCGTAACTAAGTTACTCGTTGTCGCCTGCGGTCATTTGGGTTGCGGAGAGCGTGCCGTCGGCGGCAGTTGCAGCCGCAGCGTCGGGCCAGACCCAGTCAGTGAAGGCCGGGTGATCGAAGCCCTCGTTGCACGCGAACTCAAAGGCCTCGGTGCGGAAGGCCTCCCACTCATCAATCTGCTCGGCAAACTTATCGGCGTCGACCATGCGCAGCACGTCGGCGGCCAGGGCCCAGCGGTCCATGTTGTTCAGGCGCAGCATGTCGAACGGCGTGGTCGTGGAGCCCTTCTCCTCGTAGCCGTGAACGCGGAAGGCGTCGTGGCCGGGGCGGTTCCAGATCAGGCGGCGAATCGTGCCGGCATAGGCGTGGAATGCGAAGAGCACGGGCTTCTCGCCGCAACCGAACAGCTCAGCCCAGCGCTCATCGCTGATGGCCTGGTCGTTCTCGCAGACGTTCTGAATCTTGAGCAGATCGACCACGTTAACGAACCACGCCTTAATGCCTAGCTCGCGCAGCATGTCGGTTGCAGCCAGGGCCTCGAGCGTCGGCACGTCACCGCAGGTCGCAACCACGACGTCGGCCTCGGCGAGTGAACCAGCGGTCGATGCCCACTTCCAAGTCGCGACGCCCTCGGCGAGCTCGGCCTTTGCCTCGTCGACCGTCTGGAAGGTCGGGGCGGGCTGCTTGCCGCAGAAGATGGCGTTGACGCAGTCAGTCGACTGGTAGACGCGCTCGGCCACAGCGAGGGCCATGTTGGCGTCGGCCGGATAATAAGCATTCACGATATGCGTGTCGTTGGCCTTGTTGAGCAGCAGGTCGATAAAGCCGGGGTCCTGGTGCGAGAAGCCGTTGTGGTCCTGACGCCAGACATGGCTCGACAGCAAAATGTTGAGGCCGCTGATGGGGGCACGCCACGGAATCTCGCGCTTGGTGGCCTCGAGCCACTTGCAATGCTGGTTGACCATGGAATCGACCACGTGGACAAAACTCTCGTAGGAGCTCCACACACCGGAGCGGCCGGTGAGCACGTAAGCCTCGAGGAAGCCTTCGCACTGGTGCTCGGACAGCTGCTCGACGACCTTACCGGAGCCGGCCAGCAGCTCGTCGTTGGCCTCGTCCTCGTAGAAGCCGGCATCCCACTGCTTCTTGGTCACCTTGTAGGCGGCCTGCAGGCGGTTGGACGCGGTCTCGTCGGGGCCAAAGATGCGGAAATCCTCCATGTTCTTGGCCAGAACGTCGGCAGTGTACTCACCAAAGACGCGGGCAGCCTCGGTGGAGCCCCAGCCATGGCCCTTCTCGGCGACGGGAATCTCGTGGGCGTGGATATCGGGCAGCTCGAGCTCGCGGCGCACCTTGCCGCCGTTCGCGTTGGGGTTGGCGCCGATGCGCAGCTCGCCAGTCGGCATAAAGGCCGTCACCTCGGGGCGTACCTGGCCCTCGGGCGTAAAGAGCTCCTCGGGCTTGTAGGAGCGCAACCACTCGCGCAGTACGCGGAAGTGCTCGTGAGTGTCCTTGGCACTCGCCAGCGGCACCTGATGGGCGCGCCAGGAGTCCTCGGTCTTCTTGCCGTCGATGTGCTTGGGGCAGGTCCAGCCCTTGGGAGTACGGAACACAATCATGGGGTAAGCAGGGCGGGCCACGGTCTCGCCTGCGGCTGCCTGGGCCCGCGCGGTGGCCTTGATGTCGCAGATCTCGTCAAAGACCTGCTCAAACAAGGCAGCGAAACGCGCATGGATGCTCGCGTGGCTCTCGTCGTCAAAGCCGGCGACAAAGAAGTGCGGCTTGTAGCCCATGCCCTCAAAGAACTTGGTGAGCTCCTCGTCGGACACGCGGGCGAGGATGGTGGGGTTGGCGATCTTGTAGCCGTTGAGGTGCAGGATTGGCAGGACGATGCCGTCGGTTGCCGGGTTCACGAGCTTGTTGGACTGCCAAGAGGTGGCAAGCGGACCGGTCTCGGACTCACCGTCGCCCACCACGGCCACGGCCAGCAGGCTCGGGTTGTCCATGACGGCGCCGTAGGCGTGGCTGAGCGTGTAGCCGAGCTCGCCGCCCTCGTGGATGGAACCGGGCGTCTCGGGCGCAAAGTGGCTCGGGATGCCGCCGGGATAGGAGAACTGGCGGAAGAACTTCTGCAGGCCGGCCTCGTCATTGGTGATGTCGGGGCGGATCTCACGGTAGGTGCCATCGAGCAGCGACTGGGCGGTGCCAGCAGGGCCACCGTGGCCCGGGCCCATCAAGAAGATGGCATTCTGGTTGTGATCGGCGATGAGGCGGTTGACATGACCGAACAGGAAGTTGATGCCGGGCGTGGTGCCCCAGTGACCGACCAGACGGTGCTTAACGTCCGGACGACCGAAGTCGCGCACCTCACCGGTTTTCTCGTCGACAAAGTCGGGGCGCATTAGCGGGTTAGAGCGAAGGTAGATCTGACCGACGGACAGATAGTTCGATGCGCGCCAATACAGGTCGACGCCCTCGAGCTCGGAAGCCGGCACCTCGTGGCCCAGCTTTTGCCACGGCGTCCCCAGTGTTTTAGCCATTGTTTATGTCCCTTCGCTGTGCGGTCACCCTCCAATACGGCAACCTTTCGTTGGGACCAGTATATTTGCTAAAACGTTTTATCATGGTGAAAAAACGTTTTACCACCCTTATCAATCCCATCGATTAGCAAAACGCGACATTCACCTGCGACGTTGATTGTCACAGGTGCTCCACATTCGGTCTCTGCAAATTGGTAAACGTTTTTAGTTGTGTTTAGTAAGCTCGAGCACGCTGTCCTTAACGATAAGCTCCGGCTCCAGAACGACCTCTTCGGCACGCCTGCCGCCCCTACCGGCAAGACGCTTGGACATGCAGCCAAAAGCATGCTCCGCAAGGACACCAGGGTCCTGCTCAATCGCGGTCAGTGCCGGCTCAAAGAGAACGTCGGCCGCCGAGTTGTCATAGCTCACCACCGAGATATCGCCCGGGATGCTCTTCCCCATCTCGTGCAAGCGCTTGAGCAAACCGAGGGCAATGTTATCCGAGCTTGCGAACACGGCAGTGGCGTCAGTTGCGAGCACTGCCTCCGAGGCCTCGTATGCGCTCGGAATGTAGTACTCGCTCTCAAACTCCAAACGCGCGTCGATCGGCAGGCCAACCTCGCGCAGCGCGCGCTCATAGCCGGCAAGTCGCTTGCGACCCGTATTGGAACGGCGGGCATTAACCAGGCAGGCAATACGGCGGTGGCCTTGCTCGATCAGATAGCGGGTGGCCATATAGCCGCCCATCTCGTGGTCGAACATCACCTTGTCGCACTCGAGCCCCTCAATGGCACGGTCGACCATTACGGCCGGGATGGGCAGGTGGCTGACCTCTTCGCGCAGGGCGCGGTCATCGGAGAACTCGTCACCCACCACCAGGAAGACGCCATCAACGCCGCGCGTCACCAGCTGGCGCAGCAGCTCCAGATCGTCATCGGCGCTTCCGCCCGAGCTGGTAATGAAGAGCGCATAGCCGTCCTCGCGGCAGCGCTTTTCCAGGCTACCGGCGAGCGAGGCAAAAAAGCGGCTCTCGATGTTAGGGACGATAAGGCCCAGCGTGCGCGACTCGCGCATGACCAGGCTACGCGCGATCTGGTTAGGAACATAGTGGTTGCGCGCCGCGACCTCCTTGATGAGCTTGCGGTTTTCTTCCGAGATGCGACAGGGCCGATTATTGAGAACAAGCGAGACCGACGAGGGGGAAAGCCCCACCTCCTGGGCAATCTGCTTGAGAGTAACTTTGTTGCCCATCTCGCTCCTTCCGAGTATTCGCGCAATCTCTTGAAAGTATAGCGACCGTCCCTCTACCTCGATGATAAACACTTTACCAATCCGGTAGACGGCTGTTTTACCGCCGTGATTGGTGCAAAGTAACCTGGCCCCTTTGCACCATGTGATGCATTGGGGTCAGGTTACTTTGCACCAAATCCATCCGGGTGGGGTATATTGCATTCGATTGATGAAAACGACCACCATAAGGCGGATATTCGTATGCACGAGAATGACTTTTTTAACGAGGACCTGCTCTGCGCGCTCGCCGGTGTTGCCGGCGAGGACAACGTGTTGATGAGCGAGCCCATGCGCGACCACACCACGTTTAAGATCGGCGGCCCGGCCGACGTCTTTGTCACGCCCGACACCGAGCAGGGCCTCGTCGCCACGCTTGACACCTGTTATCGCTGCGACCTGCCCCTCACCATCGTGGGCAACGGCTCCGACCTACTCGTCGGCGACAAGGGCATCCGCGGCGTCGTCGTGGCGTTGGGCGAGGGCCTCTCCGACATTACGGTCAACGGCACGCACGTCACGGCAGCAGCCGGCGCCTTGCTTTCCGATGTCGCCGCGACGGCAGCCGAGGCCGGCCTCACCGGCATGGAGCCCATCTCGGGCATCCCCGGATCGGTCGGCGGCGCCTGTTATATGAACGCCGGCGCCTATGGCGCCTGCATGGCCGATGTGCTGGAGTCTGTGCGCGTCTACAAGCCCGCCCGCATGCTCGACGACGGCACCCGCGGCAGCGGCAACATTATTGAGTTCGATGTCGATGAGCTCAACCTGGGCTATCGCAAGAGCCGCATTGCCGACGACGGTTTCGTCGTGCTTTCGGCCACTTTCAATCTCGCCCCGGGCAACGCCGCGATGATCAAGGCCGACATGGACGACTACCACCAGCGCCGCGAGGACAAGCAGCCGCTCGACATGCCGAGTGCCGGCTCCACCTTCAAGCGCCCCGAGGGCTACTTTGCCGGCAAGCTCATCATGGACGCCGGCCTGCGAGGACACGCCATCGGCGGCGCGCAGGTGAGCGAAAAGCACTGCGGCTTCATCGTCAACGCCGACCACGCCACCGCCGCCGATGTCGACGAACTCATCCGCCACATCCAAACAACCGTCAAAGACCAATTCGACGTAGACCTAGAACCCGAAGTCCACCGAGTAGGCGAATTCCTCTAATAAAAAAGAAGGCCCCGAAAGGGGGCTTCGCCATCTTTATATCAGGCAACCAGTCCGGTGTGTCGCGCTTTGAACCCGAAAGGTCCGGGACTGCGGGCGAGGCATAAGGTTGGTCGCGAGTTCCGCACGCAAAGAAGGCCACTTAATGTGGCCTTCGTCTTGCGCA
>NZ_QSRV01000044.1:0-5428 GCF_003437235.1 Collinsella sp. TF07-1 | reverse complement strand
CGTAGGAGCAGGACAAGGGGCCTTCATGCGCGAGGACGATTTTGAGGGAACATCCCGACCGTCCCGGACAGGTATATGAGGAGGATGTCTACAGGTACTCGATTTGAGCGCCTTCCGTGTCGCACGTCAGAATATGCGTGTCACATTTGGGGAACTGCTCACGCAGCTTGACCTGCAGGAACTTGGCTACGATAGTGTCATCGGTTACAGCCATGAGGGTCGAGCCCGAACCGCTGATCCAGATGGTCTTGGCGCCGCCATTAAGGCAGGTGTCGCGCACAGCGTTGTAATCGGGAATCAGGCGGCGGCGATAGGGCTCCTGGATGCGGTCGTCGTTGGCGGCGGCAATCAGGTCAAGGTCGCCGGTCTCCAGACCGCGCGTCATGCCAGCAATGCGGCCCATCTGCCACACGGCGGTGGAGAGCGGAATCTCCTGCGGCACGACCTTGCGCGCCTCGCTCGTATGTACCTCGTAGGGCGGAATCACGGTAATAAAACGTAAGCGATCGCTCACCTCGTAGCGCAGGCATTGGGGGAGCGAATCGGTCGGCGTAAAGGAGCAGACGGCGCCGCCAAGGATGGCGGGAGCGACGTTATCGGGATGGCCCTCGACCTCGGTGGCGATGCGGACGAGCTCGGCGCGGTCGACGGTATGGCCCGTCAACGCGGCGGCAGCCATGATGCCGGCGACGACGCAGGTAGAGCTGGAACCCAGGCCGCGGGCGACGGGCACGTCGGTCTGAATGTCGATGGCAACGGGGAAAGCCGGCTCGCCCCACGCGGCCAGTGCATCGACAAAGCTCACGTAGACCAGGTTGTTCTCGTTTTGGAACTCTTCGGGGCATCCGGTGATGGTGAGCTTGTCGGCGCGCTCGAAGGTGAAGTGCGAGTAGAGGCTAACGGCCATGCCGAGGGTGTCGTAGCCAATGCCCAAGTTGGCGCTTGTTGCTGGGACGGTGATCTTGATCATGGGAATCTCCTGGGCGGTCTGCCTGTTTAGTTCGCTGCTCGGGCAGTCCTGGCTCGCTCGGAAAGCACATTAAGTGCTTTCCGGCTCGTGCGGAACTCGCGACGAACTAAACAGGCAGACCCGCATGTCAGCTCGTCATCATCCCGGTGGGTTTCTGATAAAAGAAGGTGCGCCGGCTTTCGCCGGCGCTTAATAAGGGGTTTAGTTGGTGCTCATTCGTTTTGCTGCGGACTCGACGTAGCTGGCCATCTCATCGACGTCGCAGACGTCTTCGAAGCGGACGGGCTTGGACTCGAGCTCGGCGAGCTGGGTCGGGGCGACCGTGTTGGTGGCCTGCTCGAGCACGCGCATAGCTTCAAAATCATCATCGGGAACGTTGAGGCCCAGGGCGTCGCAGCAGGCGCGCGGGAACTTGTAGGGGCTGGCGGTCGAAAGCAGCACGCGGGCCTTGGCGCCCTCGGCGGGAGCGACCTGCTCAAAGACGTGATAGCCGCAGGCGGTGTGCGGGTCGATCACGTAGTCGTTCGCATCCCAACAGCTCTTGATGGCGGCGCGAACCTCGTTCTCGCTGGCCCAGCCGCAGCCAAAGACGCCCTGAATCTTTGCCAGCAGGTCGGCGGGAACCTCGTAGCGACCAGTCTGTGCCAGCTGCTCCATAAGGCCGGCAACGAGCTCGCAGTCGCCGTCGGACAGGAAGTACAGCATGCGCTCCAGGTTGGAGCTGATGAGGATGTCCATCGACGGCGAGATGGTCGTGAAGAACGGACGGTTGCGGTCGTAGACGCCGGTGGTCAGGAAGTCGGCAAGCACGTTGTTCTTGTCGCTCGCGACGATGAGCTTGGCGACGGGCAGACCCATGCGCTTGGCATAGTAGCCGGCCAGGATATCGCCAAAGTTGCCGGTCGGTACGCAGAACTCAACGGCGTCGCCTGCCTCGATGGCGCCGGCGCGCAGCAGCTGTGCATAGGCGGCAAAGTAGTAGACGACCTGCGGCACCAGGCGGCCGACGTTGATGGAGTTGGCGCTCGAAAGCACCGTGCCGGCGGCCTCCAGGCGCTTGGCAAGCTCTTTATCGGCAAAGATGCGCTTGACGGCACTCTGGGCGTCGTCAAAGTTGCCGCGGATGCCGCAGACGGCGACGTTATCGCCCTCCTGTGTGGACATCTGCAGGTTCTGGACGCGGCTGACCTTGCCCTCGGGATAAAAGACGGTGATGCCCGTGCCCGGGGCGTCGGCAAAGCCGGCGAGTGCGGCCTTGCCGGTGTCGCCCGACGTGGCGGTGACGATCATGATGCGCTCGGCGCCGCCGTCCTTGGCAGAGGTGCGGGCCATCAGACGGGGGAGCATCTGCAGGGCGACGTCCTTAAAGGCGCTCGTGGGGCCGCCAAAGAGCTCCATCACATAGGTTTGCGGGGCGTCGGCGCCCGGTGCGGCGTCGAGTTTGACGAGCGGCGTAACCTCTTCGCTCACGAACGTGCCGCGGTATGCCTCGTCGACACACGCCGAAATTTCTTCGGCTGTGTAATCATTCAGTAACATTCCCAACACATCTTGAGCGATTTCAAAGTACGATTTATCTGCAAGCGAGCTGATATCGACCTGCTGGGTGCCGAGCTCGTCTGAGACAAACAAACCCCCGTCGGGAGCGATGCCGGTACGGATTGCCACCTTACTTGAGCACGATAAAGTGCGTCCTCGTGTACTATGATAAGTTCCCATATAACACTGCTCCTCGGATGCCTTAGTCCCAATCGGTGAAACCATGGTATCAGAGCGCGCAAAATAGGTTCGCAGAGGCTTTTTAGAAAGGTAACCTCCAGCCCATGATTAAGATTGCCAAGTTTGGCGGCTCGTCGGTCGCCGACGCCGAACACTTTAAGAAGATCAAGGCCATCGTCGATGCCGATCCGGCCCGCCGTTTTGTGGTGGTTTCTGCCTGCGGTCGCCGTTTTAAGGGCGACACCAAGGTGACTGACCTGCTCTACCTGGTTAACGCGCACGTTAAGTACCACGTGTCGTGTGAGGAGCTGCTCGAGGACATTGGCCAGCGCTATTTTGATATCGCTGACGAGCTGGAGCTCACCTATCCCATTCGTGAGGAGTTTGCAGCCTTTGCTGAGCGCGCCCGCTCCGGTGGCTACTCCACCGAGGAACTCGTGAGCCGCGGCGAGTACTTTACCGCCCGTCTGATGGCCGAGTACCTGGGCCTGCCGTTCCTGGATGCCGCGACGGTCGTGGCGTTCCATCATGACGGTACGCTCAGCATGAACCGCACCGCCGAGCTGGTGCAGGAGTACGGCCAGCAGGGTGGCTTTGTCATGCCCGGTTTCTACGGCGCGACGCGTGAGGGCCAGATCAAACTGCTCGACCGCGGCGGCGGCGATATCTCGGGCTCGATCCTGGCCAAGTGCCTGGGCGCCGACCTGTACGAGAACTGGACCGACGTCTCGGGCTTCTATTCCGCCGACCCGCGCATTGTGCCCGAGGCTCAGCCCATCGCCCGCGTTACCTACGAGGAGCTGCGCGAGCTTTCGTACATGGGTGCAAGCGTCCTGCACGAGGAGGCCGTGTTCCCCGTGCGCGAGGCGGGTATTCCGCTGGTCATCAAGAACACCAATGCGCCGCAGGACCCTGGAACGATCATTAGCGAGACGGCTGACGAGGGCGAGGCCGAGCCCATTATTACCGGCGTGACCGGCAAACGCGGTTTTGTCGCCATCAACGTCGCCCGCGACCGCACCAAGCCCCGTGTCGGCTTTATGCGCCGTGCGCTTTCGGTCTTCGAACGCTATGACGTTTCCGTCGAGCACATGCCCACTGGTGTCGACCGCTTTGGCGCCGTGGTGCAGGAGCAGGATGTGCACGATTCGCTGTACTCGCTTGTGGGCGACATCCAGCAGGAGGTCGAGCCGCTCGAGATCGAGGTTGTCGAGGGCCTGGCGCTCATCGCGACCGTCGGTCGTAACCTGCGCGGTCGTGCAGGTATCTCGGGCCATCTGTTTGGCATGCTCGGCCAGGCCGGCGTGAGCGTGCGCATGATTTCGCAGAGCTGTGACGAGATCAACATCATTATCGGTGTCGAGGAGAAGGACTTCGACCTGGCGATCCAGACCATTTACCGTGCCTTCTCCGACGAAAACGGCATTGTGAAGGTCTCCGATCTGGAGGCTCCTGCGCCGGTCGATCCCGCCCCGGCCGCGCTCCACAAGTAGCTGCTATCCCAGTAGATTTTTGGGACTTGCCTCAAAAACTACGGCGGGGCGTTTCGTTTCGGTTTCGTTTCGACGGGGCGGGTTTCGTGCCCGCCCTGTTCTTGTATACACTGGCAACAATAATCGGCCTGCTCGGCGTGCGGGCAAAAGCCACAGCCTTTAAAGGGGGAAGCATGAAACAGTACACGGTTGCTATTTTGGGCGCGACGGGAGCCGTGGGCACCCAGATGCTCGAGTGCCTCAACGAGCAGGAGTTTCCGGTCGGCAAGCTCAAGCTGCTAGCGAGCGCGCGCTCTGCGGGCAAGACCGTCGAGTTCCGCGGCGAGCAGGTTGTGATTGAGGAGGCTTGCCCCGAGGCCTTTGAGGGCTGCGACATCGTGCTCGGCGCCGCCGGCGACGATATTGCGAAGGAGCTACTGCCCGAGGCCGTCAAGCGCGGCGCCGTCGTGGTCGACAACAGCCACGCCTTCCGCATGGATCCCGAGGTGCCGCTGGTCGTACCCGAGATCAATGCTGACGACATCAAGTGGCATCACGGCCTTATCGCTAACCCCAACTGCGCGACTATCATCGGCCTGGTTCCCACCTGGCCGCTGCACCAGCTTGCCGGCGTGAAGCGTATGATCGTGTCCACGTATCAGGCGGCTTCGGGTGCCGGCGCTCCCGGCATGGCCGAGCTTGAGGCTCAGCTGGCCGCCCTGGGCCGTGGCGAGGAGATTCCCGAGCCGTGCGCATTTGCCGCCCAGCTCGCGAGCAACCTGATTCCGCAGATTGGCGGCGTCAAGGAGGAGGGCTTTACCTCCGAGGAGATGAAACTGCAGAACGAGGGCCGCAAAATCATGCATCTGCCCGAGCTGCGCGTGAATTGCACCTGCGTGCGCGTGCCGGTGCTGCGCTCGCACTCCGAGAGCATTACGCTCGAGTTTGAGCGCGATATTACGGTCGAGGAGGCCCGTGCTGCGCTGGCTGCCGCTCCCGGCGTCAAGCTGGTTGACGACATGAGTGCCGAGGATGCGCACGATCGCTTCCCCATGCCGATGGACACCTCCGACCAGGACCTGATTTGGGTCGGTCGCGTACGCCGCGACATCTCGAACCCCGAGGCCGCACGTGGCATCACCTTCTGGTGCTGCGGCGACCAAATCCGTAAGGGCGCGGCAACCAACGCCGTCCAGATCGCTAAGCTGCTCTGCGAGTAGCGGTGGACCTGTCCGGCGGGGGCCGGGCTTAGTTTTCAGAACACTCC
>NZ_QSRV01000043.1:2633-5781 GCF_003437235.1 Collinsella sp. TF07-1 | reverse complement strand
GCAAAGAAGGCCACTTAATGTGGCCTTCGTCTTGCGCAGGACTGTAGAGCAGGCAACCTTATGCCTCGCCCGCAGTCCCGGACCAACCAGCTTCAAGCCGCAGTTACGACAGCGCAATACCGCCAAGCCAGCCCCAACGCACGCCCGACCCAGTGCCATAGAAGCTAATAAACGAATCAAGCGACTTAGACGTAATGGCGCCCTCGTTGCTCATTACGATGCCGCCGCCAACGTAGATACCCACATGACCGTAGATAAGGCCCGGAGCACCCGTGCCGCTGTGCGAGGAATCGGCCACGATCATGCCCACCTGCAGCGCCGAGCGGTCGGAGCTATAGCACCAGGCGTTGAACATGTCACACGCGTTGCCGCCAAAATAGCCCACGCCGGCATTGCGGAAGACATTGGTAACCCACGCCGCGCACCAGTTCTGACCCGGCGAAGGCGTGGAGTAGCACGCGTTGACGACGGCCTGCTGCTTGCCCGAGCCGGCATTCTGCTGCGGAGTTCCGGGCGCATACGATCCACCGCCCGAGCTCGAACCACCCGAGTAGGAATTGTTCTTGTTCGCGGCGGCCGCGGCAGCGGCGGCCTTCCTAGCGGCCTCCTCGGCCTGGGCGGCAGCGAGAATCTCGGAATCGCGCTGAGCCATGAGCTCCTTGACGTCGTCGGAAAGACCGTTCAGCACGGTCTGGACTTCTTGCTGCTTGGCCTGCATATCCTGCATCTGAGCCGTCTGCTGGTCCTTGAGTTTCTCCAGGTTGGCCTTTTGTGCTTCGAGCTCGGTCTTCTGCGCGTCGAGCTCAGCCTGAATCGTCTGGATATCCTCGATGGCATCGCGGTCGCTCTTGTTGATCTTCTCAACGTAATGCGCGTTGGCGACGAGTTCCTCAAACGAGCCAGAGGCCAGCAGCAGCGACAGGATGTTCGTACCGCCGGACTTGTAGCTGGCGGCCACGCGATCGGAAAGGTCGTTGCGCTTCTTCTTGAGCTCGGCCTTCTTTTCATCGATCTGGGCCTGCGTGTCGTCAATCTTGCCCTGGACATTCTCGATGTCGTTGAGGGTCTGGGCATTCTTGTTGGCGAGCGCCGCGTACTCATTGGCAATGCTGTCGAGCTGAGCCTGGACCTCGTCGAGCTGGGCCTGGGCGGCATTCAGTTTGTCGGCGGTTTCTTGACTGGCCTCAGCCGCATGGGCGCGGGCGGGCAGGCCAAAAAGAACAGCCGCAGAAGCGGCGCCGAAAAGAGCCTTAAGGGCAGTGCGGCGCGAAAGCTCCTGCGTAAAGATGGAATCGTTGTTTGGTGACATATGTACTCCGTTACATGCTTATTTATATGTCGCTCAACTCAAACATATTAACGCACATCGCGCTTGTCCCAACTATTTCCACGAACGGCTGGAAAAGCATGGTCAGCGGCTCGCAAATACGTCCCACACCAAAGGTAAGGATTATGCAAATAACACCCTATGAGTACGTTAACATCAATCCTCTGGTTTTCCTGCCCCGCGTGTTTTGGGCGCCCCCAGCTGCGCTATACTCCCCTCAAGAAGTGTTCCTGATTCGATAGGAGACTACATGTCCAAAGCACTCGACCCCAAAGACACCTGCGTCCTCGTTACCGGCGGCGCCGGCTTTATCGGCTCGCACACCGTCGTTCAGCTGCTCGAGGGTGGCTACCAGGTTGTCGTCGTCGATGACCTCTCCAACTCCAGCGCCGTTGCCATCGACCGCGTCAAGACCATCGTGGGCGACGAGGCCGCCAAGAACCTCACCTTCTACGAGGCCAACGTGCTCGACCGCGATGCGATGAACAAGATCTTCGATACCCACCAGATCGACCGCGTCATCCACTTCGCCGGCTTTAAGGCCGTTGGCGAGTCGGTGAGCAAGCCCGTCGAGTACTACCACAACAATATCGAGAACACCCTGGTGCTCATCGATGTCATGCGCAACCACGGCTGTAAGTCCATCATCTTCTCGAGCTCTTCGACCGTCTACGGCGATCCGGACAATCCGCCCGTCACCGAGGAAGACCCCAAGAAGCCCGCGACCAACCCCTATGGTTGGACCAAGTGGATGATTGAGCAGATCCTCATGGACGTCCACACCGCCGACCCCGAGTGGGACGTCGTGCTGCTCCGTTATTTCAATCCCATCGGTGCCCATCCGTCGGGCCTGATCGGCGAGGACCCCAAGGGCATCCCCAACAACCTGGTGCCCTACGTCGCCCAGGTCGCCGTCGGTAAGCTCGAGGCCGTTCAGGTCTTTGGCAACGACTACCCCACCCCCGACGGCACCGGCGTGCGCGACTACATCCACGTGTGCGACCTGGCATCCGGTCACGTTGCCGCCCTCAACTGGATGAACGGCAAGACCGGCGTCGAGATCTTTAACCTGGGCACCGGCACCGGCACCTCGGTACTCGAGGTCGTCGCCGCCTTCTCCAAGGCCTGCGGCAAGGAGCTGCCCTACGTGATTCGCGAGCGCCGTGCCGGCGATATCGCCGCCAACTGGTGCGATGCCTCCAAGGCCGAACGCATGATGGGCTGGAAGGCCCAGTACGACATCGCGGACATGTGCCGCGACAGCTGGAATTGGCAGAGCCATAACCCCAGCGGCTTCGCCGACGCCGAGTAGCCACTCCCCCGTGCTAGGTTTTGTGGCATGCCTCAAAACCTAGCACGCGACATGCTCGGCACATGCCGCTTCCTGCATGGGTAGATTTCTAGACATGTCCCAAAAATCTACTGGCCCCGGCCTCCAATGTGAGGTCGGGGCTTTTTAGGAACTCGTTCTCGAGCTCGAGCTCGCGCATGCACTTGCGGCCGCCGCGACCGGGTGGTTGGTCAGCTCCTTCTTCCTGACCGTCACCCATCTTCCCAGGGTCTTCTCGTTGATGCCGAGGTCGGCTGCCACTTGGGCGATGGGCTTCCCCGACGCGGCGGCGAAGTCTGCGGCCTCGGCGCGGTACCCCGCTGTGTAGGAGGGCCCGTCTGCCATGACTGACACTCCTTTCTTTTTGGCGCTGAAACGATTATCGCCGCTCAACGCCATTCCTCTAAGTCAAGTGTCCTTGAATACGATACAGTTCAAATGGACGAGGAGAATCTGGCGCTCCTCTCGATGAGCCCGGAGAGGTCCCTGGT
>NZ_QSRV01000043.1:0-2623 GCF_003437235.1 Collinsella sp. TF07-1 | reverse complement strand
ATGAGCCCGGAGAGGTCCCTGGTCGTCACCTCCCCCCGCGCGAACGCGAAGCGGACGGCGGCGAGCCATGTCCTCACCGCGCGTTCCATTTAGGGAGTCCTCGAGAAGTCGATCTCTCTGTGCGATAATCGAGCTATTGAGTCTCGCGAGTTTAGAGCTGGTGATATGCATTGAAAATCAAGATGAAAAACATCGGCAGGGTCGCTGAGGCCGATATCGAGATTAATGGTATTGCCGTGATCGCCGGGGAGAACGGGACGGGGAAAAGCACGGTTGGAAAAGCGCTTTATGCGGCCTTCAACAGCATGTCCGATTCGGAGAACAAAATCGACCGCATGAGGCGCAATAGTGTTGAGCGCGCCATCAGGAAGGCATATGTGGGAAGCCCTCTCGACTCCACGTCTCGCCACAGGCGAACTGCTGGAAGAATGAATAGTTTCATCGACAGGGTTTTTTCGGGCGAGTGCACGAGGGACGAGCTTATTGATGAGATAAAGGAGTATTACGGGGAGGAGATCTCCCGTGAGATCGAATCCGATTTCACGAATGGCGTAGCAGGAGTTGCCGATCAGATTATCGAGATCATGGATATCTCCGATGATGAGGTATTTCGTGCGATTGCGACAAACAGGTTCCGAAGCGAGTTCAACGGCCAGATCAATTCGGTTTTCGGCGAAGAGCCCGGGAAGGTCGAACTCCAGATAAAGGACGCATCTACGGTTTTCTCGGTTGCAAGTGACGAGGTGGCGGAGGTGCACGATAGGAGGGTTTTGCGATTCAGGGCGCATTATCTGGACGACCCGTTCCTGATCGATTCTCTCGGAGGACCCTACGGCCCCGCTTTTCGGTTCAAGCCCCTCCTTGGACACCAGGAGGAGCTGCGGCAAGATTTGATTCAGGCGACCATCCGTAACGATGACAGCGAGTCCTCGCTGTTCGAAGAGATCGCGAAGGAGCGACACCTGAAGGTTCTCATGGACAAGGTTTCCTCCTTATGTCCGGGGCATTTCGAGAGGAGCGAAAGTCGCGGTCACCTTACGTATCTCGAAGAGGGCTTCGCTCGGGGGTTGGAGCCTGGGAACCTTTCTGCTGGCTTGAAGACGTTCGCCATCATGAAGGTGCTCTTGAAGTCCGGCGTGCTAGATGCCGGAGGGACTATTATCCTCGATGAACCCGAGATTCATCTTCATCCTGCATGGCAGCTGGCCTTCGCCGAGATAATCGTGCTGCTCCAGAAAGAGCTCGGGATGCACGTCTTAATGAGCACCCATAGTCCATATTTCCTGAATGCGATCGAAGTGTATTCTAAGAAGCACGCTGTTGATGGATTGTGCTCATATTATCTTGCGGAGACCTGCACTGATGGACGCTCTCGCTTTGCCGATATAACCGGCTCGACTGAGGTCGCCTACGAGAAGCTGGCGGCTCCTTTTGATACGCTTGAGAGGGAGGAGTACGGCCTTGAGTAGCGACCTGTGCGCCTCCTGCCCTCATCCGAACTCTCCCGCGGTGCCAGATGGCAGCGATGGTTGCTCCCGTTGCAGGACCTGTATCCTAAGGGACTGCACGTCGACCATCTCCAAAACATCCAGAGACGGGAGCGTCTCTCTTGTGGATGACGATTTGCCTGTTGTCAATTTTGACTCTGTTAAAGAATGCTACTGCAAGAAGGTCAATAGGTGGATGCAACTCCCGCGCTCCGCCGATGCGCTGTATTGCGATCGGGAAACGTTATATCTAGTCGAATTTAAAAACGGCAGTCTGAAGGAGACGCTGGGGAAGAGGCTCAATCCCAAGGATGACGAAGAGCTTGGTATCAATCTTGGCCAAAGGGACGCCCTCATCGAGAAGTGCAAGGACAGCGTTTTGATCTGCTCGGACCTGTGGGGAAAGAGGACGAGATGGTTTCGCGAGCACTGCGTCTTTGTTTTGGTATACAACGAGGACAAGAACAAGACCGCGTTGAAGCGGGTTGCCAGCTCGATTAGGAAAAAAGCGCGTTTTGGGCTTCCTGACAAATTGAAAGGTTTTTGCGTGAAGGATGTCTTGACGCTAACCGAAAAGAAGTTTTCGACATCGCTCCTTTCAACTTGGCGAGACGCAGAAGAAATCGCGGAGGTCGACGCGTAGGAGACCGAAAAGCATCCGGTGGCTATTTGCTCCCGATATCGATCGTTCGTCTGCAGTCGGTTTTCTTTCCGCTGCGCCCGCCAGTTTGCGATGAGTCGCGCACCGTGTGAAGCTCAACACGGATGAAATACAAATATAATCCCCCCTTGCACTGTGTTGATAAATATTGCTCGTCGAACTCATCTGAACTGGGCTTTCTTGCATAGAACTGCCTGAACCTGAGCGTTTTCGGGTATCGCATTGCCCGATCGAGCACCATCGCGACCTTCTCAAGCTTGTCCTCGGGCGGACTCATAGCCACAGCCCCGCATGTCGTCCCGGTTGGAGCCGGGATGAGCCCTCAGGAAGCACTGCATGAAGTAGCGCATCCGGTTCACGGGCCCCAGCGGGTTCTGGCCGTCGGGAACGCCCTTGAGCAGCTTCGCGTTGTAGTGCTGGCTCTTCAGTGACAGATTGTTGACGGGAGCCGTGTGGCGCCCGGCTCCATGTCGTG
>NZ_QSRV01000042.1:237-6049 GCF_003437235.1 Collinsella sp. TF07-1 | reverse complement strand
CTGCTTGTCTTGCCAAGGCCCTCCCGGATGAAGATTGAATTGCCTGGCTCATCGCAGCCGAGCGCGACACGGCCTCTACCCGAGACCATCATCTCTACACATAGCCCATCATTCGACAAGAACGCGCAGTTTGTCCTGCATAGGCGCATGGTGTCCCCCTCCGCCGCAAGAGGTGAGCAAAAGAGAGGCTCCCCTCGCCACTACCGGACAAAGGGACCTCTCTGGGGAAACACGCTATAAAACCTTCTTGCCGGGCGGTCGAGTACAGCACCGACGGCGTACCCGTGGAGACCTACCCAGAGCCCACGCCATTTCAAGTTTCTTGGTCTTCAACGCCACAATCCGATAATCATCCAGCCGTCGAAATGACCTCGTCACAGGCGGCAAGCATCTCCTCGTCATGAGTGACAACGATTACAATATGGTCTCTCTTAATTTCATGAAGCAATTTGATCAGCGCGCCTCGACTCTTCGCATCAAGTGCTGAGGTCGGTTCATCAAAAAGCATAACGTCCGGCGATTTCAACAGCTGTCTCACAATTGCAATCTTTTGCTTCTCGCCGCCGGACACCCCTCCTTTCCCGCCGTCAAGCATCGCCGTTGCCCCGTTCTCCACAGAAGCAACCATTTCGTCTAGCCCCAATATGACAAGCATCCGATTCAGCTTATCCATCTCGTAATCATCAGAAAGCAGCGTAAGATTATCGAGAATCGTCCCCTCAACGATAGGGGGTTCTTGCTCCGTAATGCTGACTCGACACCGCCGCAATGCATATCGATCGATGCAACGCTGTGACACCCCGTTGTAGCGAACGGCCCCTTCTGTGTCATCTGGATATAGCCCCAATATCACTGACAGCAGCGAGCTCTTCCCCGAACCATTCGGCCCCGAGATTCCATATAGCCGACCCCTGGAAAACGCGAGCCCCTCAATGCTTAACGCGACCCTTTCCGCCCCTGGATAACGTAGCTTGATGTTCTCTAGACGGATTTCCTCAATCGGACCAAGCGCCAATTTGCCATTCGCTTCCACCGGGACATCCCAAATTCTTTTCAGCCGCTCATAGCATACGCGATTAGTCTGGTAATCCCTTCCCCAGCCCAACAAATACTGTACCGCTGAGCTTAAGTTCGAATAATATCCAACAGCAGTCACGAGAAAACCAGGCAACAGTCTCCCGCCCATCACTTCAACCGCGCCCACAGCAAGAAGACATCCTTGAGCGGCGGAAGCGACCAACGCGTTGCCAAAGGTAAATCTAGACCCTACTTCCTGATTTGCTCTCATCGTTGGATAGAGCCCATTAAAAGCTTCGACCAGTACAGCGCGGGACCTATCGAACAAAGCATGTTTGCGGATGAAATCAACTTTCTCCAACTGATCTTGTAGACAGGAAAAAAACCTCGCGCTCTGCTCTTGTACGTCAAAACTTCTCTCAAACAGCCTTGCGCGTGAAACCGCATAAAAAGCGGCACTCGCTGCCGCAAGAACAAGGCAGACCACACTCAACTTGATATTCAGGCTACCGAGAACAAACAGGGCGGACAAAAGGGTGATAACGTTGCTTGAAACCCCCACAACCGAGTTGATTACGAAGATGACAAGGTCATTAGCGTCGTGATTGATTTGCTGGTTATAATACGACGCGTTGAAGCCCTCGAAGAATGCCTGGGGAAGGTGCTTCACGTGCTCAAGCGTATCCGCATTTAAGCCGAACCCCGCATGCGACTGAAGGTTGATGTACAGCATCTCTGAGCAATACACTAGTCCCGCTCGAACCGCTTGGACCGCAACCAAAATAAGGCAACAAACGAGAACGGCGGCAAGATCGGCGCTGGCCGGCATCGCCAATCGGTTTACCACTATGCCGGTAAGAAAGGGACCCGCAAGCGCAAGCAGCCCGACCAAAACTGTTACGACAAGATAGGCGTAGAATCGACCGCCCAGTATATATTTTCTACAGAGATTAAGCATCAGCCTCATTTTGCCCCGCACCCCGTTTTGCCGTATTCATCATCTGGGAGAGCAGCATTTTTTGCTCGGCATCATACCGGAAGGAAACGCAACGTTTCCCCTCACCGTTTAAGGCGTGGTTGGGGCACCCTCCCATGCACATGGGAAAAGCAAAGCACTCTTGGCATTCCGGGTCATCCGGCTCATATGCCATCCAGTTAATCATGTTCTTGCTCAACATTGGCGGCTCGAAAATAGTTCCGACCCTCCGCTCCTTCATTCCAATGTCATCCCAGCACTTATACAAATCTCCGACGGGATCAACCACGTACGAGTTGATTCCAACGGCGCAACATATCCCGAAATTCGTCCCACCAAAAGGTTGAACTTTGAAGCCCCGCGCAATTGCCCTTTTATAAAACTCAGTCTCCTCATACGAGAACTCTTTTACAGTAAAGCAGTGGCTGTCGTTCGCACATACCTGATTGATATCGTCAACAGGGGCTAAATAGAAGTGAACCTTATTCATCAGGCCATTTAGCTCGAGATAATCCAATAGCTCTTGAGCGGCCTCGATGTTGGTCTTGTCGACGTTGCTCCTTATCGAAATATCGATGATGTCGGCACACTCTTTGACGTTCTTGAGAATACGTTCGTATGTAGGGCTTCCGTCGTGAAGAATCCTTCTCGAATCGTGATCCGACTTCGATCCATCTATAGTCACTTGCGCGCTCGTCACACCACATGCCGCGAGCCTCCTTGCAACATCAGGCGTCAGCAGATAGCCATTTGTCACTATCGATGCGGAATATTCACACGTTGGCCCCACGACATCTTTCAGATCCGACGTAATCCGTTCGATCATCTTCATTCCGAGCAGAGGCTCGCCGCCGTACCATCCAACTGAGAGACTTGCGATACCAGGATAGTAATCTTTCACGAACTTGGAGAGCTGTGTCAAAACCTCCTCGCCCATCGTCGTGTACGCCTGTCCCTTTTCATAGCAGTAGGGACAGCAAAAGTTGCAAGCCATCGTTGGCGCAATGGTAAGGGACAGAGCAGTATTCGCAAAGCGCGCGGCGCGACTTTGCAACCTGATCTCCCCAAGCTCGTCCCTCTCCTCATTGACTAGGATGCCTCCCCTTATCAGCTCCGCGACAAGATCATCGGCATCCCGAACGTCCCCTTCTTGAATCCTTTTGAATTTCTGCGCGTATTCCGGATTTAACGACAGGATGCCGCCGGTTCGCGCATTCATGATAAGAAGACTTCCGTTATGTTCATGCACCACATTAAATTGCGACAGTTTCACTTCGCACCATCTCCATTTCCAACCAAATCCATATCGACCCTCAGACGCTGCGCATACGCCAGCGCACTACCTTCTTCGATAAAAACTGCACGAAAGCAGCAATAGACATGCGAGCGACACGATGACCGCATGGCCGCATGCAGCCATCAGGACCGTCCCGCCGGCAGCCCCGCACGCCCTCATCCAATAAGCCATGTGAACCGGGGGTAAAACGGTTGGGAAACTCATCGCGATAACAAGGCCCGCGAACGTTGCGACCAGCAAGGCTCCCGACACAAGAGATCTGATCCTGAACACCTCATATGCAACCGCAACCATCAGCGTATAAGCGGCGTCTATAACGATATTCGACAGGAGTGCCGAGGTCACATTACCAACCGTAAGGCTGTCTAGACCGCTTCCGGAGCACACGGCAAAGACCGCAGCGACACCGAGAGTAAACACGATGTAGGGGCACAGCGTATACACTTCGCAAGCCAATGTCTTTGCCGCAAACAGCTGCCAGCTGCGGAAGCCCCGAGCAATCGAAACTCCCCTTGCCGACACGCTCGTCGCATCACCGAATAGCGTCCCCGCCACAACAACAGAGACGATTGGGAAGAACACCGTATGCGCCATGGAGACGACACTTAGCCAGGAAGAGATACCCGTTGGCCCAACCCCTATCGAGAAAAGATAGCCCGGATCGGCGGAAAAGCCAAAGAACTGGCCCTCTCCCCCTGCGGAGACCCATGCGCCGGACCCGGCAAACACATAAATCCCCGCGATGCCCAAATACATCAGCGCTATTATCACGGCGAGTTTCATTCTCCTTGCGCGGAACAGTTCCGCCCTGACCGACATCCCAAGATTCATCGAACCGCCGTCCTTACAAATAGCGAGACGAGCGCAACTCCAACCGACACAAGCACAGTGCCGCCCGCATACAGCAAAACCTGAATTACACCAACATTCTGCATACTCAGGGAACACAGGTTCATCAGGTAATACACGGGCGAGAGCATGAGCAGCAAGCTGGGCTGACCGCTTCCGTATGTACTTGGGAACCACACCATCACAAATGTCGAAACCGCTATTGCAACGACGCTGCTCGCCACCACACTCCTCGTGAGCAAATACAGGGCGAAGGTAGCGGCGTACATCGAAATGAGCAGCAGCGCGATCATCAGCGCAATCGATACAAATTGGGCAAACCCTGAGCACGAGGCCCCAACGTCCCATTGGGCCATCTTGGTTAAATACAGCGCAGTCGTAGAAAGAAGATACACGGCACCGACCAGAGTGCAGTTCACCAACAGCTTCGTGATCACAATCGCCGCCTGCGACACCCCTCGCGATCTCGATACGGCGTAAGCCACGGATTCAAAGTCTCTCGACGTAGCGTAAACCGCGTAGAGAATCGTCACCGGAATCCAGACCACTGTAGACGCAAAAGACGTCCGGGCAACAGAGCCCAAAACGTCCCCTGCATCCACTAGGTTTCCAATAAAACCTATAGCCCCTCCAAGCGTATACGGGTCATCACCGGCGACCATGATCAGCACCTCAGACGAAGTCGCAGCCGCAACCACATACAGCACAGCCGCAAGCGCAATCATCAGAGCGGTCGCCGGGTGCCTGGCGAGCAACCATACCTCGCTCCGAAAAGCTGAGATGAACTCGCGTTTCATCACAGCTCGCTCTCTCGACCGATGAGCTCCGAATAAAACTCCTCAAGGCTCTTCCTATGAGAATACGCCTCCGCAACCCTCACACCTGCGGTCGAGAGCGCTTCGATTGCAATGCCCCGCCCTTCCTTTTTCTCCTCATAGCGCATAAGGACGCTGCCGTCCGGCAGAAAAGAATGTGAGGTCTCATCTCCGAGAACCGATCTCGTTCGCTCCAGATCGTCCACATGCAACACGAAACCACCGCGGCATGACTTTTCCAGCTGAGGTGCGGTCATCCTTCGAATGAGGCGACCATGACTTATGAAGAGGTAATCAGTTGCCAGCTTGTGCATCTCCTCAAGATTGTGGCTGGATACGAGAATCGTTTTACCTTGATCTTTGTTAAGATGCGTAAGGATTTTTCTTACTTCGACTATCCCCATCGGATCCAGGCCGTTTGTCGGCTCGTCCAGGATCAACAGCTCCGGATCGCCCAGCAACGCTATGGCCAGATCGAGACGCCTCCTCATTCCCATTGAGAAGTTCTTCACTTTCTTCCCGCCGGCCTCCCCCAAACCGACGGTTGATAACACACCGTCGATGGAACGATCGGTGGGAAGCCCCCACTCAATACAGCGAACGACCAAGTTGTCTCGCGCGGTCAGATTAGGATACGAAGCATTGAGGTCGGGCATATAACCCAGCCTTTCCCTGCAGCTCCGTATTTCACGTCTCCCGGTTTGCCCAAACATCGAGATCGTTCCTGACGATGGCTCCGAAAGCCCCGTGATCAATCGAATTAACGTGCTCTTGCCGGCACCATTCTCCCCAATGAGTGCACACAGCTCGCCTTCCATTAGAGAGAACGAGACTGATTTAACCGCTTCAAACCCGCCA
>NZ_QSRV01000042.1:0-227 GCF_003437235.1 Collinsella sp. TF07-1 | reverse complement strand
CTAAAACCCCGCCATATCTCTTGGATATGGCACGCAATTCAACTGGGACTTCCCGCATGGACGACATCCTCCCCGTCAATAAAAAGGGACGACATGGCAATTGTGCGGGGTTATAGGTAACGTCGGTTCGCCCCCCATATTGCAATGCCACATCGCCCCTCAGGCGCTGCTGGCCAAAATATCTTTGAACAGTCTGTGCACGCCGTACGGCGTGCACTATCCGCTTT
>NZ_QSRV01000041.1:0-6735 GCF_003437235.1 Collinsella sp. TF07-1 | reverse complement strand
AGTTGTTGTCAGCCTTGTTCTTGATCGGCAGCACCTGATAGGCCATGCGAGGACCAAGGTCACGAGCCTGGTTCATGGCAAAGCCGGTGATGCCGCCCATGCCCATGCCAACAGCCCAAACGATCAGACCGACGCAGATGGCGAGCATCAGAACGTTCTCGCCGGCGCGGCTAGCGGCAGCAAGGATGGCACTGATGAACACAAAGGTGCAGATAGCCTCGCAGAAGAAGTTGCGGGCATAGTTCGTACCCTCGGTGGTGGGGTTGGTCGAGAAGATGTTGCGCTGGGCAATGGGGTCGACGACGCCCTCGGAAGCCTTGAACTCATCGGCATACATAAACCAAGCGATCACGGCACCCACAAAGCCGCCGAGCATATCGGCGAGCATGAAGGGAATGCAGTTGCCCCACGGCACCAGGCCGACGATGCACTGGGCAAGCACCATGGCGGGGTTCATGCACACGGCGCCGCCAAAGACAAACAGGCAGACCGAGATGCCAAAAGACCAGGTGGTGATGGCAAACATGTGGCCGGAGCCCTGATACTTGGTGCCCTTGAGCACGGTATCGCAGTGCACGCCCACGCCAAAGACGATCATGAGGGCCGTCGCGCCGAATTCGCAGAGGAGTTTGGTAAGCATAAAACCTTATCTTTCTTGTCGGTTATAAACGATTCGTTTAAGCCACGCGCTAGTGCTGCGCAACGACAACGCCCAGGCCATCGGGAATGACGGCAACCTTGGCATCGGCACCCTTCATCTCAAAGGCGAGCTTGAGCGCCTCCTCGATAGTGTTGACCGGTGTCATGTGCATATCCTTGAGCATCTGGTGATCGCACAGGTCGGTGACCATGATCACAGGGTGATGCGCCAGGATGCGGGCAAAGATCTGGCTCGTCCACTGGTCGGGCAGGGTCTCGTCCTTAGGACGGTCGATGCAGGCGCGCTCAAACTCCGCCGGATCGTTGTCGGCGATATTGTGATAGAAGCCCTCGCCACCGTGACCGTCGGCACAACCGGCGACGTCGATGATCACGCCGCCCTCGGGAAGCGTGGCCTCGGCAGCGCACATGCCCTTCACGGCCTGATAGATGTTCTGATCGAGGGGGTAGCCACCGTTGGTGGTGATGGCGATATCGCACTCGACGGGCTCAACGCCGGCAAGGCTCTTCACGAACTCGCAGCCGGCCTCGTGCGCCTTGTGGATGTCGCCGGCAAAGGAGCCGATGACCTCGTGCTTGCCGTTAAGCACCACGTTAAGCACAAAGGCGAGGTGGGCCATCTCAGCGGCGGCAAACATGTCCTCGCTCACGTGGTTGTGGCACAGGTTGCCGGCACGCGAGTGGGAATCATTCACAAACTGACCGTTGTGGTTGTACATGATGGTCTTGTAGCTGGCAATGCCGGGCAGGACGGACTTGCGGCTACCAGAGAAACCGGCAAAGAAGTGCGGCTCAATAAAGCCCTCGGCAAGCAGCAGATCGCAATCGGCGGCAACCTTGTTGATGATGCACTCGCCACCAGAAGGCAGGGTGCCGATCTTTTTCATCATGCTGTCGTCAGTCGCGACGTGCATAACGATTTCCTCGTTGGCAACGATCTCCTCGCCATATTTGTTGACGAGTTCCTCGTGCGTCGACGGACGGTGCATACCCGTAGCAACCAGAATGCGCACGCGAGCCTCGGGCGCAGCGGAATGGATGTGATGCAGCAGAATAGGCATCGTCACACGCGAGGGAACGGGACGCGTATGATCGGAGCTAATGATGACAATATCCTTCTTGCCAGCACAAAGCTCCTCGAGCGAAGGCGAGCCATAAGGGTTGGCAAGCGACTCCTCTACCAGCTCTTCCTGCGATTTCGTAGTCTTAAACTCGTTTTGGTGACCTTCCATCACACCCGCGAAGTTCTTATCCTCGAGTTCCAGATGCAACGTCTTGTGGTCAAACGGCAGTTCACATTCAAACAATGACGAGCGCCCTCTTCCTTTCAACTGACACACTAGATAAACCGTTGGAAGGATACGCCGCTCACCAAAAAACACCACCGTCCACCGACTCATTAACACAACGTTCATATTTGACCCACAACAAAACGGCCACGATCCCAAACGGAGCCGCGGCCGCTACAGTCGTAAGTCGAGAAGCGCGCCATTATTCCCCCAGCCAGTAATCCACCGAAGACCGGACATCGTAGGGCCCGCCATCAGCTTACTTTTAGGCACACTCCGCAGGACGCAAGAAGCCCTCGCCGCACGAAGTGCGCAGCGAGGGCTTCTTGCATGTCCGAGGACGTGCCTAAAAGTAAGCTGATGGCGGGCCCGGACGACTACAGGGCTATCGATTACCCCGTGTTCTGCAATCCTGCCGAGACGCCGGTCACAGTCGAAAGAATCAGGCTCATGTACTCGGCCTTCTTCTCCTCGGCCATCTGGTCCTGGTTCATACGCACCTCGCGAAGGGCGCGGACCTGTGCGATGGACAGGGCGTCGACATAGGGGTTGCGCACGCGGACAGCGCAGCCAAGCACGCGGCGGCGCTGTAGCGGCCACTCGTCACCGACGATGGCAAGGACCCACTTACGGGTGAGCTGCATCTCGGTGAAGACCTTCTCGGACAGATCCTGGCGATCGCCCAGGTGCAGGTACATCTTGGCAATGCGCTGGTCGGTCTTGGCGATCGACATCTCGATGTTGTCGATAAAGGTGCGGAAGAACGGCCACTCCTGGTAGGCAGCCTTGAGCTGATCAAGGTCGCCAAGCTGCTCGCAGGCAGTACCCAGGCCGTACCAAGCGGCCAGATTGATGCGCGCCTGGCTCCAGCTGAAGATCCACGGAATGGTACGCAGGTCGTCGAGCGACTTGGCGCCCAGGCCGCGCTTGGCGGGACGCGAGCCGATCGGCAGCAGACCGACCTCGGTCAGCGGCGTCACGGTCGAGAACCACGGTGTAAAGTCCTCGGTGTTCAGCAGGTCCAGATAGCGCTCATGGCTTACTGCGTTGAGCTTCTCCGCCATATCCCAGAACTTCTGCGTGGTCTCGGTGTTGGTCTTCTCGACACTCGGGGCCGACTGCAAAAGCGTTGCGGCGGCAACGGACTCAACATGGCGCTGGGCCAGCGTGCGGTTGCCGTAACGGGCAAAGATGACCTCGCCCTGCTCGGTGAGCTTAAAGAAACAGTTGACCGAGCCCTTGGGCTGCGCCAGCACGGCCTTGTTGGCCGGGCCGCCGCCACGGCCCACGGCACCGCCGCGACCGTGCATGAGCACCAGGTCGATATCGTTCTTCTCGGCCCACTTGGCGATGCGCTCCTGCGCGGAGTGCAGCGCGAGCATGGCCGTGGTAGGACCGGCGTCCTTGGAGGAGTCGGAATAGCCCAGCATGACCTCCATGCGGCGGTCGGTCTGGGCAAGGCGCTTTTGCACCACGGGCAGCGTAAGCATCTGGTCGAGCACGTCGACGCAGCCCTCGAGGTCCTCGAGCTGCTCGAACAGCGGGATCACGTCGAGCTCGGGGACATCCTCCTCGTGCGCAAAGGACAGGTGGGCAAGCTCAAAGACGTCGGCCACATGCTGGGCGCTCTTGGTAAACGAGATGATGTAGCGGTGGGCCATCTTCTTGCCGTAGCGCTTTTGGATGGAGCCGATGGCACGGAAGGTATCGATGACTTCGCGCGTCATGGGCTGCAGGTCGCCATGGATACCGTTCTCGTGGATATCCTTGAGGGCGCGGGCGTGCACCACGGAGTGCTGACGGAACTCCATCTCGACCATATGGAAGCCGAAGGACTCGACCTGCCAGATGATGGTCTGGACCGGGCCGTAGGCAGCACGGACGGCACCGCAGGCGGCCAGCGAGCGCTGGACGACGCGCAGGTCCTCCAGGAACTCATCGGCGCTGTGGTACATGGTGTCGGTGATGCGACGGACGGTGGCGTTGAGTCGGTCTGCCATGACGAGCATGACGGCGCGATGCGGCTCGTGCTCGGAGATCAGCTCGGCGCGTGCCGTGTACTGGGTGCTCATCTCGACCTGATGGTTCCACAGGTTGATGAGCTCGGCAGACGGCTTGCTGTAGGTGGCCTCGAGCGTGAGGTTGCGGCCGATGCGGCGGCACTTGTCCTCGAGCTTGAGCACCATATGGGTGAAATACTTGGCGGCGACCTCACGGCTCACCTTGGCGGTGACGTTGGGGTTACCGTCGCGGTCGGAACCGATCCAGCTGCCGGGATGGAAGAACGCCGGGCACAGCGGCGGCACGGTACCGGCCTTGTCGCCCAGCACCCAGTCGTCAAAACGACGATAGATGACGGGAATGACGTCGAACAGCGTGTTATCGAAGATGTCGATGATGGTATCGGCTTCCTCGACCGGCGTGGGCTTCTTGAGCGCGATGGGGCTCGTACGCACCAGGGCGTCAATCTCCTGCAGCATATGGCGCTCGTTCTCCACCAGGTCGGAGCCGCCCAGACGCGGACGCTCCTCCAGCAGGTTGGAGATACGGCGAATCTTGCCCTCGACGGCCTTGCGGCGGGCTTCGGTGGGATGTGCGGTAAAGACAGGGTGGAACTCAAGCTTGCCGAGCAGCTCGTTGGCACCCTCGACACCCATCTCGTTTACCAACTGGTGATAGGCGACGGTGAGTTCGTTGGCGGGATCGACCTCGGTATCGGTCGACGCACCGGCCTCGCGCTCGCGCAGCTGCGCCACACGGTAATTCTCCTCCGACAGGTTTGCCAGATGGAAGAAGCTCGTAAAGGCGCGGACGATAACCTGCTGTTTATCGAGCGGCAGGCTGTCGATCAGATCGACGACTTCGCGAAACGCCACGGCGGTGGGCTCGTCGGCAGTGGGCACGCCCTGCTCGTCGACGGACTCATCGGCAGCACGGCTACCGGGGTTGCCGGCATTGGCCACAATCTCGGCTGTCAAAATCTTGTCGAACAGGTCCGCGATCTCGGGATCATACTCGCTAAGCACACGGCGCTCCAGGCGCAAGAACAGCGCCAGATTGTCGCGCAGCTCCTCGGGGATCTCGATCTCGGCGAGACGCTCCTTGGACTCGGCATTCGAGCCGATTCGGTTAACGAGGCGGTTGACCACGGCAGCGACGCGCGCCGCGGCTTCGGGTACAGACTGGTTGCTTAGGTTCTCAGCCACGTTTCCTCCCATTCCTCCTTCTATGCACGTAACATGCGGTATCCATTATAGGCACTCGGCAAAAACTTTCGGAGCTGATTGCGCTTTACCACACAAAAGTATTTTCTGCATTGCAAGGGTTTTTGCCCCAAATGGTCGTATTTCTCGGTGAACGGCATATGCAAACGGGGGCATTCCGCATAAATGCGAAACACCCCCGTAACAATTGCTCTCCATGAGCAGGGCACGTTAGCAGGCCCGCAGCTCAAAAAGATGCGCTACAGGCGCTCGCGAACCGCCTCGACCACGTTGGTCAGATCGACGAGGACCTCGTCGTGGCTCTCCATGTCGCGCACTTTGACCTTGCCGGCGGCAAGCTCGTCGCCACCCAGGACCAGGATGAGCTTGGCGCCCACCTTATCGGCCTGCTTAAACTGGGCCTTGAGCGAACGGCCCTGATAGTCGGCCTCGGTCACAATCCCTGCGGCGCGAAGCTGCTGCGTAATGGTAAAGACGTTCTGACGCAGCTCTTTGCCGGCGTTAGCAACGTAGACGCACGGGACTTCTTCCGCACCCAGGTCGCTGCCAAAGGCCTGCAGGGCCAGCAGGGCGCGCTCAAAACCGACAGCGAAGCCGACGCCTGCCGTGGGCTTGCCGCCCTCGAGCTCGACCAGGCCGTCGTAGCGGCCGCCGCCACCGATGGAGCCGACGCCGGCGCCAGGGGCCTCGACCTCAAAGACGGTGCGGGTGTAGTAGTCCAGGCCGCGCACCAGGGTGGGATCCTCAACATACTCGATACCGGCGGCATCCAGATAGCGCTTGACCTGCTCGTAGTGCTCGCGACACTCGTCGCACAGGTTGTCGCCCATCAACGGGGCGTCGGCCATGATCTCGCGGCAATGGTCGTTCTTGCAGTCGAAGGCGCGCAGCGGGTTGAGCTCGGCGCGCTCGCGGCACTCATCACACATCTCGTCGGCGTGATCGAGGATAAACTGCTTGACCTGCTCGCGGTATGCCGGACGGCACTGGGCATCGCCCATTGAGTTAATAAGCAGGCGGAGCTTAGAAAGATCGAAGCCCAGGCGCTTGTAGAACTCCATGAGCATGATGATGCACTCGGCGTCTGCCGCCGGATCGGGAGCGCCGAGCCACTCGATGCCCACCTGATGGAACTGGCGCAGGCGGCCCTTCTGGGGACGCTCGCCGCGGAACATGGCCTCGGCGTAGTAAGCCTTAAACGGCGTGGAGCCCTGGGGCACCAGGTTGTTCTCCACGACGGCGCGCACCACACCGGCCGTGCCCTCGGGGCGAAGCGCCAAGCGCTGCTTGGGCTTAAGCTTGGTGTCGGTGCCTTCGGTAAAGACGCGCTCCAGGTTGGCGCCGCTAAACACGCGGAACATCTCCTTGCGCACGACGTCGGTCGACTGGCCGATACCGTGGACAAACACGTCCACCTGCTCGATCGCGGGCGTCTCGATGGGCTTAAAACCAAACGGCTCGAACACGCCGGCCGCAATCTGCTGCATCTTTTGCCAGGCGCGCATCTCGGCGCCGATAAGGTCGCGGGTTCCCTCCGCCTTCTGTGCCTGCATGGGCAAACA